>JBEIQK010000604.1:0-4142 GCA_040376505.1 Alphaproteobacteria bacterium
GACCCCCTCGACGCCACCTTCGCCGCCCTCGCCGACCCCACGCGACGGGCCATCCTCGCCCGCCTCGCCCAAGGCGATGCGACGGTGATGGAGCTGGCGCGCCCCTTCTCGATGAGCCAGCCGGCGATCTCCAAGCACATCAAGGTGCTGGAGCGGGCCGGGCTGGTCGCCCGCAGCCGCGCCGCCCAGACCCGGCCCTGCCGGCTCCTCCCGGCTGGGCTCGCCCAGGCGGCCCGCTGGCTCGGCACCTATGAACAGTTCTGGGCGGAGAGCTTTGATCGCCTCGACGCCCTCCTCCTCACCCTCGACCCCAAGGAAGTGCCCTGATGTTCAAGAAGATCGACGTGCTTGCGCCGCCCGACGAGCCGACCATCACCACCACCCGCTGGTTCGCCGCCGCGCCGGAGCGGGTCTGGGCCTGCTGGACCCGCCCCGAGCTGCTCCGCCGCTGGATGGGCCCTCGCCACCTGCACTGTGTGCTCTACGATGTCGACCTGCGCGTGGGCGGTGGCTACCGCTTTGTTCACCGGGCCCCCGATGGCGCAGAGTTCGGCTTTCACGGCGAGTACCGCGAGATTCAAGCGCCCCACCGCCTCGTCGCCACCTTCGTCTTCGAGTTGATGCCCGAGCACGTCGCCGTCGACACCCTCACCCTGGTGGCCACAGACGGCGGCACGCTGGCCACCACCCACACCGTTCACGCCAGCCTCGCCGCCCGCGACGGGCACCTGCACAGCGGCATGGAGGAGGGAATGGCCGATGGCTACGACCGCCTCGACCACCTCCTCGGCGAGGCCGCCGACCGCGCCAGCGCCCGCATCACGCCCTGTCTGTGGTTCAACCACAACGCCGAAGAGGCCATCGCGCACTACTTCGAGGTCTTTGGCGGCGGCCGCTACCTCTCCACCAGTCACTACCCCAATGGCGCCCTGCTCACCGCGATCTTCGAGGTGGCTGGCCTCCAATTGATGGCGCTCAATGGCGGTCCGCACTTCACCTTCAACGAGGCGGTCTCGCTGCGCGTGGACTGCCCCGATCAGGCCGAGATCGACCGTGTCTGGGCGGCGCTGACTGCCAATGGTGGCGCGGAGAGCCAGTGCTGCTGGCTGAAGGATCGCTTTGGGCTGTCCTGGCAGATCGTGCCGAGCAACCTCGGCGAGCTGCTCTCCGACGCCGACCCGGCGCGGGCCCAGCGGGCGATGGCGGCCCTGATGGGCATGAAGAAGATCGACATCGCCGCCATCAAGGCCGCCAAGGCGGGCTGAGGGCTCACCTGGGCAGACGGTCGGACCTTGTTAAGCCTGCCGCTTAACGAGGCCGGCCATGCACATCGATCAGCTCCTTCTCCAGATCGCCGCCGTCCTTCTCGTTGGGCGGCTGTTGGCCCGGGTGGTGCGCTGGATGGGCCAGCCGGTCGTGATCGCGGAGATCATCGCCGGCATCGCGCTGGGGCCCTCGCTGCTGGGACTGCTGGCGCCGGGGCTGATGACCAGCCTCTTTCCGCAGTCCTCGATGAACGTGCTTGGGACCGTGGCCCAGTTGGGGCTGGTCTTCTTCATGTTCCTCGTCGGCCTGGAATTCGATCCGCGGCAGCTCGAAGGCCGGATGCGGGCGGCGGTCGCGATCAGCGGAGCGGGGATCGTGGTGCCGCTGACGGCGGGCATCGCCGTCGCGATGGTGTTGCCGGCGTCGCTCACCCTGCCCGGCGTGCCCCTCCACTCGTTTGCGCTCTTCGTCGGCGTGGCGATGAGCGTGACCGCCTTCCCTGTGCTGGCGCGCATCCTCACCGAGC
Organism: Alphaproteobacteria bacterium; assembly: GCA_040376505.1. Taxonomy (GTDB): domain Bacteria; phylum Myxococcota_A; class UBA796; order UBA796; family UBA2385; genus JBEIQK01. The sequence continues at coordinate 1,793 of JBEIQK010000604.1, forward strand.
GTCACCTCGTGAAGACGCCGGTAGGCGCGATGGCCCTGGCTGCAGCGGCGGTTGACGATGTGGCGGCCTGGAGCCTGCTGGCGCTCGTGGCGGGCATCGCCTCGGCCTCGGGGATGGGCGGGGCGGTGGTCACCGTGGGCTGGACCCTGGTCTACGCTGCGGTGGTGTGGTTTCTGGTGCGGCCGCTCCTCCATCGGCTCGGGCCGCGGCAGGGCAACGAGGTCTCGGTCGAGCTGATGACCGTGGCGGTGCTGCTTGTGGTGGTCTCGGCCTACATCACCGAGAAGATCGGCATCCACGCGCTCTTCGGCGGCTTTTTGATGGGGGCAGCGATGCCGCGGCGGGGGGGGCTCTCGTCGGCCCTCGCCGAGAAGATGGAGGACTTCGTCACCATCGTGCTGCTGCCCCTCTTCTTCGCCTACAGCGGCCTGCGCACGCAGATGGGGCTCCTGCACAGCCTCGAAGACATCGGGCTCACCTTGTTGCTGCTCGCGGTGGCCATCGTCGGCAAGTTCGGCGGCAGCGCCCTGGCGGCGCGGCTCACTGGCCTGGGGGTGCGGGAGTCGGCGGCGATCGGCATCCTGATGAACACCCGCGGGCTGATGGAGATCGTGGTCCTCAACGTGGGCCTCGATCTGGGCGTGATCAGCGAGCGGATGTTCGCGATGATGGTGGTGGTGGCAGTGGTCACCACCTGGATCACCACGCCGCTCCTGCGCCGGGTCTACTCCGTGGAGCACATCCAGCCCCAAGCGGAGAAGGCCCCGCCCGCCCCCGCCCCCGCCCCGGTCGGTGGCTTGCTGGTCTGTGTTGCCGATCCCCAGATCGCCGGCCCGCTCGCCCGCCTCGCCGCGGCGCTGGTGCGTGGGCGGCCGGGTCCGGTCTGGGTGGTTCACCTGCGCGACATCGATCGGCCGCGCGACTACCTCCGCGACGCCACCGCCCCAAGCGAGCCCCTGGCCGAGTTTGAGCGGGCGGCGGCGCCCTGCGGCCTGTCTTTTGAGCCCATCGCCTTCTCCTCGTCTCGGCCGGGAGAAGACATCGTGCGGATCGCCGCGCTCAAGTCTGTGCAGACCGTGCTCCTGGGCACCCACCGATCGACCTTCGGGCTGGAGAGCCTCCGCGGCGTGACCGGTGAAGTGCTCGATGGCACCCAGGCCGAGGTCGGCATCCTCCTCGATCGGGGGCTGGAGGCGGTCGGGCGCCTCGCGCTGTCGGGGCCCCCATCGAGTCCGCTCAGCGCCTTGAGCGCGCGACTGGAGGCGGGTGGCGCCCAGCGGGTCGGCGCAGACGAGCCGGTCGACCTCCGGCTGATCGCCTTTCACCCCATGATGCGGGGGCCGATGGGCGGTGAGCTCCCCGAGGATGGCGGCGCCAGCACGCTGATCCTCCGCTCGGCCCAAGTCGAACCTTCGTCGGCCGGCTAGCGCTGCCCATGCACTTCGGCGCGACCCTCCAGCTCCTCCGCAACCACGCGGGGCTCTCCCTTCGAGGGCTCGGACTGCAGGTGGGGGTGTCGGCGGCCTACCTCAGCCGGGTGGAGCATGGCCGCGACGCCGCGCCGACCGCGGAGCGGGTGTTGGCGATCGCCGCTGCGCTGCGCCTCCCCGGAGCCCTGCTGCTGGAGATCCTCGAGCTCCTGGGAGGCGACGCCGGGGAGTGGCTGCGCGCCACGCCGATCGGGCGACGCCTCGCCGCGGAGCTCCGTCTACGAAGCCTGAGCGAGGCCCAACTGGCGCGGGTGCTGGCCTTTGTTCAACGGGAGTTTCCCCTGGGTCCGGAGGCCGAGCGGCGCACCGTGCGGGGATTCCTCTGTGCAGACAGCGTGCTGGTGCGGGTTCGGGTCCACCAGATCGACGATGCCTGGACCCTCGCCGCCCTCCGCCTGGGGGCCGGTCGAGAGGCCGAGTCGCTGCTTGGGAGCTTGCGGGCCAGCGCAGCCACCAACACCACCTGCCTCGGCGATGGCGTCGCCGTCTCCTTTGTCGGCGGCGCCGGGCCCTTGCGCATTGCGCTCGTCGTAAGCGAGCTCGCGATGGCGCTGGTCGGGCCTGACGCCATCCCGGTTCAGGTGGTTTGGGTGCTGATCGGCCTTTCTCCCGGCCTCACGGGGGCCGCGGCCTTGACCGCCGGGGCGCGCCTCGCGGCGCCCGGCCTCGTCCGCGAGCTGCTCCGCTGCACCACGCCCGAGGCGGTGCTGGGGGTGGTGGAGCGGGCCGAAGGGATCGCGCCGCCTTAGCGGGGACGGCGCCGCCAGGCGGTCCAGACCACGGCGAGGCCGCACAGGCCGAGCAGCCCGGCGAAGACAAAGCCGGCGAGGAGATCGCCCATCGAGCCCATCCGCCCCGCC
>JBEIQK010000317.1:0-7002 GCA_040376505.1 Alphaproteobacteria bacterium
CCCTCGCCGCCGAGCTGGCCGATCGCTCGACCCTGGCGATGGCGCTGGCGGTGACCGGCGGCCTCGCCCAGGCCGGCGCCGCCCTGGCCCTCTTCGCGCGCCGCCCCGCCCCGCTGCGCACCCTTCACGCGCTCACCCTGGGCGTGGTGGCCCTGCTGGCCGGCCTCTTCCTGCACGCCGGCCTGCACGTCGCCACCCGCTTCGGTACCGACGCCGCCCGCACCGGCACGGGGGCCCTCCTCGTCACCCTGCTGGCCCTGCCCTGGGTCGCCGCCTGGCCGCTCTGGGCCTTCCTGCGCGCCGGCAAGACCGCCGCTCCTCTCGCCGCCATCGGCCTGCTGGGCCTGCTCCTGCCGCCGCTCCTGGGTGCGCAGCTCGATCGCGCCGAGGAGGTCTGGTCCTCCCAACCGGCGCTCCCCTTGCTGGCCCAGGTGGCCCATCAGCGCTGGCAGGGGGTGGTCGCTACCTGGCCCGAAGACGACGAGAACGGGCCCGCCACCGTGCTCCTCACGCCCATGCGCGGCGGAGAGCCCGGCGCCACGGTGCGCGGCGAGGGTGACAACCTCATCGCCGCCCTGGCCGATGCCAGCGCCCGCCTGCAGCGCCCCCGCGGCCCCGACGACGCGCTGATCGTCGACGTCGCCCGCGCCCGCTACACCAGCCCCAACCTCCCGGTCGGCCGCGGCGGGGCCCTCACCGAAGACGGCGGTCTGTCGCCGGCGGTGGCCTGGCGCCCCGGCGCGGTGCGCCACCACGGCATCTGGCCCGCCTGGAAGGTGCCGCGCATCCAGCTCCCGGCCGGGGGCAGCCCCACCGTCTTCGAAAGCGCCCTCGCCACCGCCGAGGGTGCTGTTCGTTTGGGGGCCGGTTGGGCCGCGCCGCCCGCGCTCAGCGCGCCCGCCGTGCTGGCCGCCGCCCAGGCCGGCGCCCACATGCTCGCCCGCAACCAGAAGGCCGATGGGCGCTTCGCCTACACCGTCAAGGGCCCCTCGGGCGACGACGACAAGGGCTACAACCTGCCCCGCCACGCCGGCGTGACCTGGTTCCTCGCGCGGGTCGCCGCCCGCACCGGCGATCCCGTCCTCGCCGCCGCCACCGATCGCGGCCTCGCCTGGATGGCCGAGCAGAGCACCCGCTTGCCCGACGGCCGCGCCTATGTCGCCGACGGCCGCCGCCGCGACGGCGTGGTCTGGGTGGGCACCACCGCGCTCGCCCTGCTCGCCGCCACCACCCACAAGAGCCCGCTCGCCGGCCCCTGGGCCGCCTATGTGGCGAGCGCCGTCGACGCCGAGGGCCAGGTGCGCGGCGAGGCCCCCCGGTCCACCGGCGAGGCCGGCCCCCAGGCCCGCAACCCCTACGGCCAGGGCCAGACCACCCTCGCCCTCGCCGTGGCCCTGCGCGACGGAGACCGCAGCCTGGAGGCCGCCACCGGCCGGGCCGCCGCCTACATCGAGGGCGGCTACAGCCCGCTCCAGGCCAACCAGCGCGTGGTGCTCGATGAGCACTGGGCCTGCATCGCCGCCCTGGCCCTGCAGCAAGCCACCGGCGAAGCCACCGGCCTCGACCTCTGCCGCGCCTATGTCGCCCAGGAGCGCATGTACACGCCGGCCCCCGCCACCGGCTACCGCCCCGCCGCAGGCCCCGCCGGCGGCCTCGCCGAGGCGGTGGTGGCCCTGGCCATGCTCGAGCCCGGGGGCCCCTGGAAGGCGATGGCCCTGGCCCAGGGCGAGCTCTTCCTCGACAGCGCCTACCAGGCCGCCGACGCCCCCTTCCTCGGCCGCCCCGAGCGCCTGATCGGCGGCTTTCGCGACGGCCCCTTCGATCTCGACGTGCGCATGGACGCCGTACAGCACATCGGCTGCGCCCTGCTCGGCATCGAGGCCCTGATCAGCGGGGGCCCGCCGGCTCCAGGGGCGCTGCCTTAGCCGGCCGCAGGGCCACCCAGACGCAGCAGAGCAACATCCCGAAGGCGCCGGCGAACTTGCTCTCCTGGAGCACCCAGTCCACGCCCTCCACCGGGATGGCCCGCTGCACCGCCCGCAGCACGAAGAGCGGCCAGGCCATCGCCGCGTAGCTCAGGGCCGCCAGCATCACGCCCGCGCGCGGCAAGCGCCCCTGCTCGATGGCCACCCCCAGCGCCACCGCCGGCAGGATCATCATCGACAGATGGTGCTCGTAGGTGTACACCGGCGTGATCACCATCAGCACGGTGATGGCCCCAAAGAGCGCGGCCTGGCGCACTGGATCGGGGTCTCCCCGCGTGCGAGCGGCCACAAGGCCGAGCATCAGGGTCAACAGACCGCTCACCGCCGAAGAGGCCATCTGGGCGCGCGGATCGAGGGTGTGTCCATCGGGCCCCGGCCAGAGCTGGTTCCACAGATCCGGCACCGAGTGGTTGGCCGGCAGGGTCATCTCCACCTTGAGGCCGTGGTAGTCCCCCGACGAAAAGCCCGGCAGGATCTCCAAAAAGAAGCGCCGCTGCTCGTCAGCGCTCACCACCGGCAGGGCCAGCAGGCTGAGCCCGATGGCGCTGAGCCCGGCCACCACAAAAGGCCGCAGCTCCCGCCGCCCCAACCAGCCCACGAGGTAGAGGGCCGGCGACATCTTGGCCATCGCCGCCGCCCCCACCAGCAGGCCGCTCCCCCGCCACAGGCCGAGCAGGCTCAAGGCCACCGGCAGCAGGTTGGCCTGTCCCATCTTGGCGTTGTCGGGGAGGGGCGCGAGGGTGGCCAGCACGCCCACCAGCACCAGCCAGGAGGCCCCCAGCCAGCGCCGCAAGGCCCACACGCTCAGCCAGACAAGGCCCACATTCGCTACAAACCAGATCCGCGCCGCCTCCCGCAGGCTGAAGGGCTCCACCCAGAGCATCGAGAGCAGAAAGGGCGGCGGGTAGAAGAAGGGGTGAACGCTGCCCCGGGTGCGCTCCTGCCGGGCCAGGGCGCCGAGCGCCGCGGTGTCGTAGGGGTCTTCGCCGTCGAGGGCCACGCGGGCGGCGTAGTAGTAGGAGGCGAAGTCGCGGCCGTGCTTGACCTCGTTGACAGCGATCCAGGAAGCGACCGTGCCGCCCCCGTAGATGAGCAGCAGCAGGCCGAGGAGATAGGAGCGCGCTGACTTCGACACGCGCCCCGCTATCCCGGAGGACCCTCTCGTGGCCGACGCCCTCTTCTCCACGCTGCAGCGCTTTCAGGGAGCCGCCCCCTGGGGCAGCGTCCTCGACGCCGGCACCGGCGATCACTCCCTGCGCTGGCTGCTCTCCTGCAACCCGCGCCGCCTCGACGCCATCACCGGCGACGAGGCCCGCCAGCGCAGCATGGCCGCCCGCTTCGCCCCCGAGCTGCGCCCCCAGGATCGGCTGATCGCCGGCAACTGGACCGACCCCCTCCTGTTGCATGGTGAGGTCTACGATCAGGTGCTCGCCGACTACCTCCTCGGCGCGATCGATGGCTTCGCCCCCTACTTTCAAGACCGCCTCTTCGCCCGCCTGCGGCCCCATGTCGGCCAGCGCCTCTATGTGGTCGGCCTCGCCCCCTACCCCGAGCCCGGCGACGATCCCGGCGGGCAGCTCATCTGGGAGATCGCGCGCCTGCGCGACGCCGCCATCCTCCTCGCCGGCCACCGCTGCTACCGCGAGTACCCCCTCGACTGGTGCATCCGGCACCTGGAGTCGAGCGGCTTTCGCGTCGAGGAGGCCCTGGCCATGCCGATCGTCTACCGGGAGCGCTTCATCAACGGCCAGCTCGACGTGGTGCTGAGCAAGCTGCCCCTCCTCGCCGATCCTGGCCTCGCCGCGGCCCTGCGCGCCCACGTCGCCGAGCTGCGCCAGCGCGCCCTCGACCGCTGCGCCCGCACCGGCGGCATCTCCTTTGGCGAGGACTATGTCATCGCCGCCAAGCCGGTCTAGCCCGCCGCCCCAGCAGGCCCAGCAGCCCGAGGAGCCCGATGCCCAGGCCCTCGGCGCCGCCAGCGGCAGCACAGCCGCCCTTGCCGCCGCCGCCCCCGCCGTCTTCGTCGACCCCGTCGCCGCCGCCCTCGTCGCCGCCGCCGTCGTCGGCGGTCTCCTCGGGCAGGTCGGACCCATCGCAGTCCTGATCCACCCCGTCCCCCGCCACCTCTTCGGCCCCGGGTGACGCGCTGGCGTCGGCGTCATCGCAGTCGGTGCAGTCCGCCACCAGGCCGGCTGTGGGCTCGCACAGCGCCGTCTCGGTGCCCGGCTGGCCCGCCCCGTCTCCGTCGGCGTCGGCGCACAGGGTGAGCATCACCCCTTCGTCCACCTCGCCGTCGCAGTCCTGGTCGATGCCATCGCAGAGCTCCTCCCCGCCGGGGTAGACCGAGGGGTTGGCGTCGTCGCAGTCCTCGGGGGGGCTCCAGCCATCGTCATCGGCGTCTACCGCCGCCGCACCCGGCCCTCCGTACAGCCCGATGTCCGAGCGGCTGCCATCCGTGTCGAGCACGGCGGGGTCGCCGGCGTCGATGAGGCCCGAGCCTGGCAGCAGGCTGTAGTTGTCGTTGTCGGGGTTCTCGTCGAGGTTGAGGCCCACGAAGTCCGGCGGCAGGCCGATGTTCCCGTCGACCCCGGCCGCGACCGACAAGGTGCCGCCGGCGTCGCCGTCGACGTTCTCGTACCAGTCATTGTACACAAAGGAGGTCGCGGCGCTGCCTGCGTCTTCGGCGTAGATGGCCCGACCGGCCGACGTGTAGACAAAGGCCGAGTTGCGGACGGCGCCGCTCACGCCGTAGAGGTAGAGCCCGCCGCCATACTTCTCGGCGTAATTGGCCACCAGCAGGTTGTTGTCAAAGACCATCCCGCTCAGGTTGGCGAGGTAGAGCCCCCCGCCAAGGTGCAGCGCCTTGTTCTGTTCAAAGGCTGTGTTCGACACGGTCACCGCCGCGTCGACCCCGCTCAGGTAGGCGCCACCGCCCAAATAGGCCTGGTTGCCAAAGAAGGTGGAGCCGTGCAGCTCCAGCGCGCCGGCGTCGCGCACCAGCAGCCCGCCGCCGGCCTGGGTCTCGCCCGCGACGTTGGTGATCAGCCGGGAGTTGACCACCGAGACGCTGGCCCCCTGAAAGATGTAGACGCCGCCGCCCTCTCCGGTGGAGAGGCAGCTCTGCACCACCGAATCGCTCATCACAAAGGAGGGCCCGAGGCTGGCCGGGTAGAAGTAGATGCAGCCGCCGTCGCCGCCGCTCACCGAAGCCTCGCCGAAGGAGGAGGACTCGACGTAGAGGCCCATCTCGCCCTCCACCGCCACCGCGCCGCCGCGCAGCCCCGCCGTGCTGTACCAGATGTCGGTGTTGACCAGCACCAGATCGGAGTCCAGGCCGTTGACATAGACGGCGCCCCCGGCCTCGCCGGCCTGGGCCCGCTGAAGGGTCGAGTCGTAGATCTCCAAGCTGCCGCCCAAACTTTGGTAGATCTCGCCCCCCGACGACAGCTCGCTTTGCCCGTCGCCGAAGGTGGAGGACTGGACCGTGAGCGTGACCGCATCGGCCGCCTGAATCGACCCCCCCCAGCTCCGCGCTTCGTTAAAGAGGCTCGACACAAAGGTGAGCTCTGCCGTGGCGCCCGAGCCGAGAAAGACGGCGCCGCCGCGGTAGGCGGCGTTGTGACTCAGGGTGGAGCCCTCCATCTCCAGGTGGCTGGTGCCGGCGAGGTAGAGCGCGCCCCCCGCCGCCGTGCTGGCCGTGCCGGGGCCATTGTACTCGAAGACATCGTTCTCGCTGCGCAGATCGCTGGCGGTCTCCAGGTACAGCGCCCCGCCATCGGTGCCCGCGCGGCCGCTGTTGTACGACCAGCGTGTGCCCGACAGGCTCACCTGCGACCCCGCCTCGCCGTAGAGCGCGCCGCCATCGTAGACCGCCGTGTTGGTGGAGACCTCCACATCGGTCATCTCCACCGCGGGCGGGCCGGTGGTGTTGTCCAGGTAGACGAAGCCGCCCTGATCGGCGCTGTTGGCCTCGGCCGTCACCTGTTCCATCGTCAGGCTCACCGCGCCGGAGACGTAGATGGCGCCGCCCTTCCAGGCGAGGTTGCCGGTAAAGGTGGAGTTGGCCACCGAGAGCGCCCCGCCCGTGACGTGCAGCGCGCCGCCATCGAGGCTGGTGTTGCCGGCGTCTTCGACGAGCAGGTCGTCGATCGAGACCACGCCCCCCACCGCCCGCAGGGCCCGGTTGCTGCCGTTGCGCACCGTAAAGCCCGTCAGGCTCAGGCTCTCCCCCGCCGTGGCCAGCAGGGCCGAGCCGGTGGCGCCGCCGCAGTCCAGCACGGTGGAGGCCGACCCGCCGGTGGAGACGAGGTCGATGTTCTTGCCGCGCAGGTCGAGGCACTCGGCATAGGTGCCGGGCGCCACCTCGAGGGTGTCGCCGCTCGAGGCCGCCGCGAGGGCCTCGCTCAGCGTGGTGAAGTCGCCGCCGCCCGCGGCATCCACCGTGATTGTGGCGGCGAAGGCGGGCATCGAGGCGAAGATGAGCAGCAGCATGGCAGAGCCTCCATCGGCCCCTTGCCTATTCTCGCGCCGCCCCTCCTGTCAGGTGACGTTGACCGTGCACCGGAGATAGTCCAGCGTCGACCCCTTGGAGCTCCGCTTGACCCCGCCGCGCCGCATCCTGATCATCGATGACTCGCCGCAGCTCGCCAACGTGCTGGCCCGGCCGCTCCGCACCGACAAGTGGGTCGTGGACGTGGCACCCAATCGCGACGCCGCCTTCACGCTCCTGGCCGCGGAGGACCCGGCCCCCTACGCCATCGCCTTCGTCGACTACAATCTGGGCTCCTACGACTACAATGGCGTCGATGTGGTCAGCGCCATCGCCAAGCACCACCGCCACATCTACATCATCGCCATCACCGGAGAGGCGAACGCCGACGTCGCCGTCGCCATGCTGAACGCGGGCGCCCAGGAGTTCACCCAACGCCTCCAAGACGCCAAGCTCATCGTGGCGATGGCCGAGCGCAAGTACCAGTACCTGCTCAACAGCGCGCTCACGCGGGCTGCGCCCGACAAC
>JBEIQK010001007.1:0-2058 GCA_040376505.1 Alphaproteobacteria bacterium
CGTGTGGCGGGCTTCGGCGAGGCGTCGCTCTCCTTTCTCACGATCACCCTCGTCGAAAACAAGGCCGCAGGGCGGGGCGGAGCCCTCTTCGCCGTGGGCCCTGAGTTGAGCAACGTCTACCTCGACCTCTCCGGCGAATTTGAAGGGGCCCTTAGAGGCAACCTCGCCGGAGACGTGGACAGCGCAGCGCTGGAGGTGGGCTATGGCTGCGCCGCGGACCTCGGGTTCATCCTCGAGCCCGAGGGGGGGCACAACACCCCCGCGGTGCTTCGAACGGTGCATGGCTCCTACGCCAACACGGCGAGACTGAGGGTGTTCATGTCGTGCAGCTCTGGGCAAGGCGATTGCTATGTGAAGGAATACCCGGTGGACGAATGACCAGCTCTCTCTTCTTGCCCACAGTCCTCCTCGGCCTCCTCTGCTGCCGCTCTGCTGCTCCCCGCGGTGGCGCCGCTCCGTCCACAGGCGAAGGCGGCGCCGACGGCGCAGCCCCAGAACCCGTCGTGTGCCCACACATCGCGCAAGGCGAAGACACCGCCGCGTCGGCCGACGGTGTCCCGGTCGCCATCATCGACTGTCCGCCGGGCCGGGAGATGGCCTACCTTGCGAGCATCTGGATGGATGGCTCACCCTCTGACGACGCCTGGCCGGGGGGATCCCTCTTCTACCTGTGGACCGTTACGGGGCCGGTCCCGGAGGCGAGTTTCGTTCATCAGTCCGACAAAGCGGAGATCTATGTGGGTTGGGTCGGTCGCCACCTCCACTCCCTCGTGGTCACCGATTCCCGGGCTGGCGCCTCAGAGCCGGCCACCTGCGCGGTGGACATCACCGCTCCGGCGGGCCTCCTCGTCGAGCTGTGGTGGAGCCGCCCCGAGGACCCTCTGTCCAGCGCCCTCCTCGATGTCGATCTCCACCTGCTCCGGCGCGACGCCGCTTTGGAAGACCCCGACGACGACTGCTGGTCTGAGACCGACGGGCACCTCGACTGGGGGGTCCCGGGAGATGACCTCGACGATCCGGTCAATTACGATCAGCAGTCCGCCGGTTTTCCCGAAGTCGCACGGCTGGGCGCCCTGGAGCCCGGGGAGACCTACACACTCGCGGTTAAGGTGAACATAGCCCGAGGGGACCCTCCCCCCACTTCGGCCTTTCTCCGGGTGTGGCTGGATGGGATCCTACTCACCGAGGAGTCCGCGCCCATCGACCTCACCGACGTCTGGACCGTCGGGCGCCTCGTCGATGGGGAATGGGTCCCCGACGGCACCATCGGCGTGGAGCTGCACACCGGGGGTTGAGCGGGCTCCACGATATTCGGCCGAGTCGGAGCGTCAGCCTCGACGGCGGTCCCGCCCTCGTCGCACAGCGCGAGGCCGCCGAGGCCGCCGCTGCGGAGGAGGCCCGCCTCGCGTTGCTGCCCGCCCCCAGGGACAGGGCCCCGGAGGTCAGCGCGCGCCTCCCGCGGCCGCGTCGGGCGGAATTGGCGGGAGGCCAGCGGCGCGGATCTCCGTGCGGGAGAGTTGGCGCTTGTGGATGGCGTAATAATTATTCCTTGCATAGGTCTCCTTCCCGGGCGGCCACCCGTGTCGTTCGTAGGTGACCTGTTCGTGGAGATACACATCGAAGGCGGTCCCATCGGGTTCGCGTAGCGGCGCAAGGTGGACCGCGAACCAGAAGCCCCGGAAGGGGAGCGCCAGCACATTGGGGCCGAGTTTGTGAAGAGTCGGGTCGGGGATCCGAGCAGGCTCCCGGCACCTACGCGTGCGCAGGACGAGGCGGCCGCTCTTCGGGTCGACACCCACATGGGCGAAGCCCTCCTCGCGGTGCAGATTCCGGACCTCCTGGATGATGCCGTAGTGGGATCCGCAGCGCGCGTCGAGGACGGCGCGAACCTCGCTGTAGACGTCACTCCAGGGGCGACCGATCTGATCGCGAAGGTAGTGATTGAGCTGACCGCCCAGCTGCAGCCCCAAGATTCGTACACAGGTCTGCGGGTGCATCGGTGCCTGCCGGGGGAGCTCGTCGAGTGCGTCGAGTTCGAGGCTTCTTTGTTTCTGCCGC
>JBEIQK010000599.1:0-4157 GCA_040376505.1 Alphaproteobacteria bacterium
AGATGCGCTGGCGGGTGTAGGCGGAGTCCAGATCGTCGAGGTTGCCGGCCTCCTGCATGGAGGCGTCCTGGCCGTTGGCCAGCCAGGCGGCGCCGCCCGCGAGCAGGCCGGTGCCCACGCCCGTGACGACCAGCACGGGGAAGGGCTTGCGCTCGGTGGCGCGCTGGGCCGCCACCTCTTGGAGGGAGCCCGTGGCCACGGTCACCGTCTCGCCGGGCTGCACCAGGATCAGGCGGGCGAAGAAGGCGTCATCGCGCTTGTCGAGCACCTGAACGAGGTGGTAGCCGGCCAGGGTTGGGGCGGGCAGGGTCACATCGGCCCCATCGATCTGGGGGCGGAAGCCCTCGGGCAGCGCCGGATCGACCAGCACCTGACCGGGCGCGCTCACCGGCGCATCCTGGGCTGCAAGGTACTCCTGCTTGAGTTGGGGCCCCAGGTTGTCCACCCAGGTGTCGGGGCTCACCCGCCGGGCCGCCCGAAACGACATCGCCGCCTGATCCTTGGAGCCGCTCATCGACAGCCAGCCGCCTTGGAGCACCAGCAGGCGCGACAAGGCCGCAGGCTGAACCGCGCCGCCGCAGGACCAGGCCGTCTCTACCTCCTGGATGGCGGGCTTCACCTGGTCGAAGGAGGCGTCCATCACCAGACCCTCCACCTTGCCGAGCGCGATGCTGGGATCGGGGCAGGCCGCCGCCGCGGGGGTGGAGAGGAGGCCCCCAACGAGGAGGAGGCCGATGCCGAGGCTATTGCTGATTGGAGATGACATTGGTGTCGGCCTTCCAGGAGTAGTGAGGGGGGGTGCTGGCGGTGACCTGAATGGTCTTGGAGGCGGAGAGCTCGCCGGAGACAAAGCGCAGGTTGTGCTCGCCGACCGGCACCTTGACGGTGCGCGGCGTGACGCCCAGCGAGCGACCGTCCAGGTAGACCTCGGCGCCGAGGGGCTTGGAGGTGAACTTGAGGTTGACCTGCTCAGTGGCGGGCGCTTCGGCTGCGGCGGCAGGCGGCGGATCGGCGTTGCGAGGGGCGGGTTCGGAGCGGGCAGGAGGCGGCGCTTCGGCGGGCGCCGCGGCGACGGTAGTGGTGGATGCGGAGCTGGTGGGGACGATCCGCGTGTTCTCCGGCTCTGTATCCGAACCAGCAGGGGGGGGCTTGCCCGTGCTGGTGTTTTTTTGCTTCGACCCCGAAGCGTCGGCGATCACCGCCGGTGTCGCGACCGGCGGCTCTGTGGCGCTTGGAGCGGCGGCCACCACCTCGACGGGCGCCTCCGCAGGGGGCGCGGCCTCCGCGGTGGGGGCCATTTCGAGCGCGGGCTCGGGTGCTTTCTGGCTCACCCAGGCGAAGGTGCCGACGGCGCCGATGCCGAGGGTGAAGAGGAAGCCGAGCGCGATGCCGATCGGTAGCAGGGCGCTGCGTTGGGCCGGGCGTGGCGTCTCGACCGGGGTGACCGGCACCGCCAGAGGTGCGGAGGCGGGAGAGGGGCGGCTGGCCGGGCTGATGGTGCGGGGGCTGGCCGTGCGACCCGCAGCCGGCGTGATCGTCGGCCCGGAGACCGGCGGGGGCGGCGGCAGGATGGACTGCGCTTTGGGCACGGCGGCGCGCACCGTCTCGGCCTCAAGCACGGCGCGGGTTTGATCGGAGGGGATCGGCCGCGATCCGCTCCAGGGCGAGGACACGGGCGGGGGCTCTGGCGCGGTCGGGACCGCGAAGCCGGCCGGCGTGAGCGGCGCGCCGGGGGGCAGTTGGGTGCCCGAGCCGGTGGGGCTGACGGTCTCATGCGACACGCTGATCGCGTCGAGCACGGGATCGTTGCGGAAGCGCTCTTTGCGCTGCTCCACGCAGGCCGGCACGAGGCGGGCGGCGAGGCGGTTGAGGCCCTCGCCGGGCAGATCGTCGATGAGGCCGATGGCGCGCTCGTAGACCTGATCTGCCGAGAAGCGATCTTCGGGCGCGAAGGCCAGCATGCCGCGCAGCAGTTCGGCCAGCTCGGCGCCCGCGGCGGGGGGCAGATCGGGGGTGATCAGCTCGTCGAGCACGGCGCCGACGTGCTCCTTGAACTTTTCGGGGGAGAGCGGCGCCCGGCCCAACTGCTGGCCTGCCATCAGCTCGGCCAGGGTGACGCCCAGGGCGTAGATGTCGACGGCGTGGCTGATCTGGGCGTAGAGCCACTGCTCCGGGGCCATGTAGCGGGCGGTGCCGAACTGTACGGACTCGGTCTTGCCCTCGCGATCGAAGTCGCCGCGGGCGATGCCGAAGTCGAGGACCTTGACTCCACCGTGGCGGGAGATGAGCAGGTTGGCGGGCTTGATGTCGCGGTGGATGACGCGCAAAGGCTGGCCGCTGCGCCCGGCCGGCGCCGAGAACGCGGTGTGCAGCGCGCTCGCCGTGGCGGCCACCACCTGCAAGGCGGCTCGGGGCGAGAAGCGACCCCGCTTGACCAACTCGGAGGCGTCGGCGCCGTCGACGAACTCCATCATCACCGCCGGCCGGTTGTGGACGGTGGTGAGGTCGAAGACCTTGACGATGTTGTCGTGGTTGAGGCGGCTGAGCAGCCGCGCCTCGTCGCGCTGGCGGCCGGCGATGTCGTTGTGGCCGCTCATCTCGGCGGAGAGCACCTTGACGGCGAGCCGCTGGACGAGGCCCTCGCTGGTCTCCACTTCGGCGAGGTACACCGCGCCGAAGCCGCCGCGGCCGAGCGTCTCGATGAAGCGGATGGTGCGATCACGGCGCCCGCCGCCCGCGGGCTCGCCAGGACGCCCGGGTCCGCGATCGGTCCGCAGCTCTGGGGTCTGGCTCATGATCTCCCTCCTTCGAACCAGGATTGGCTAACGTGTGCAGGGGGTCGGGGCTGGCCGGGACAAAGGCTCATCGCGCCGCCCCTTCGCCCGACCCCAGCGGCTCGATCAGCGTGTCGAGAGGCAGTTCCGTGGGCAGCGACCGCGACCGGGCGAGGCGCCAGCGATCGGGATTTGGGTGGGCCTTTGGCGCCGGGGCGCTCGGATCGAACCACCAGACCAGGGCGCAGCCCAGATCGATCGGCGCGCCCAGGTGCCGCCCCAGGCCGCTGCGGTAGCGGTTGAGCACACCCTCGGTGGCCCAGGGGCTCGGCTCGACGTCGACGGTGATCGCGCTGATTCCGTCGCGCTGCAGGCCCAGGATGGCCGCGGGGCCGGGGTCGGCGGGCTGCTCCCCCGCCTCCCAAGCGCGCAGGTAGCGCATTCCCGGCGAGGCCTCCATCCAGGCGGTCCAGGCGGCCGGCGGGGTGGCGCCCGGCGGCAGGAGGATGGCGTTGACCAGCGGCCGGCCGTGCTGGCGCTGGTGGAGGCCCACCCCCGAGGCCCGCAGGCCGCGGCCGGCGAAGGGCAGCTCGATCAGCGCTCCGGTGGCGCCCTTCAAGGCACCCCAGCAGAGCTGACCCGACAGATCGGTGCTGCGCAGGGGGAAGTTCGCGCTGCGCAGGCCCATCTCGACGAAGACGGCGACGGCGAAGAGGCCCGCCCGCGGCGCCCGGGCGGCCAGCAGCACGAGGCCCAGCGGCACCAGCAGCCCCCAGCGCTCGGGCCAGGTCAGGCGGGCGAAGAGGGGATGCAGGCCGCGCAGCCAGCCAAAGGGCAGGGTCAGGGCGCCGCCGTCCACGAGGAACAAGCCCTCTCCCTGGCGCAGGTAGGGCCCGAGGATCTGCACCCCGCCGAGCAGAACGAGGCTGGCCGCGCCAAGCTGGAGCCGCCGCGGCGCGCCCCGGGCGCCCAGCAGCGCCGCCACCACCAGGGCCAGGGAGACCTGGTTGCTGAGGTCAGCCGGGGTCGGCCGCCAGGGCCAGTCCAGCGTCGCGCCGTGGGTGGCCGTGAAGACGTCGGCGTCGGCAATGGCGGCGTAGCTCTCGTGGGCCTCGCGGGGTGGCGGGGCGCTGACCCCGCGGGTCAGGGGCCGGTCTCCCCAGGCAAGCAGTTGGGGCAGCAGGAAGGGCCCGCAGACCAAGGCGCCGACCAGGGCCATCGCGCCGAGGCGCCGGAGGCCCAGGCGCAGCCAGAGGGGCAGGGCGCCGAGCACGAAGAAGAGGCCGAAGTACCAGTAGGCCAGCGAGAGCAGGCTCACGAAGGCGCCGGCCCGCCGGCTTTGGCCGAGGCCTGGATCGTCGGCGGCCCGCAGCAGGGCGAGCA
>JBEIQK010000543.1:0-4567 GCA_040376505.1 Alphaproteobacteria bacterium
AGCGCTGGCCAGGGGGCGGCGTCGCCGAGAGCCCCCAAGGCGGCGAAGGGGGTGGCGGAGCCCAGCACCACGGCCTCTTCGGACCGGCGCAGCCAGTCAAAGCCCAGGCCGAGGCGCAGCACCACGCCGCTGAGCCCGCCATCGCGCACCAGCCAGTCTTCAAAGGGCCAGTGCACCTTGTAGCTGAGCCGGGCCTTGCGCAGGGCCTTCATGACCTCGCGCAGGGCGGTCTGATCGGCGGCCTCCACCCAGACCTCGCAGGGCCCGCCCACCCGCAAGGGGATGTGCAGGGCGAGGGGCTCGGCCGGGCGCAGCAGCACGCCCGGGGTCTGCGCCAGGGCGCTGAGGAGGTCAGCCGCGGGCACGCAGGCGCTCCGCGATCTCGGAGAGGGCGCGGTTCACGTCGCCCGCACCCAGGGTGATCACCACATCGCCGGGGCCCAGGGTGGGGGCGAGCCGCTCCACCAGCTCGTCGAGGCTGTCGACGGCGCCCACATGGCGGTGGCCGAAGTCGCTGATCAGGCTGGCCATGCGGTGGTGGTCGATGTCGGGGATCGGGGTCTCGCCGGCCTTGTAGATCGGCGTGACCAGCACCTCGGTGGCGTGGTTGAAGGCGCGGGCGAAGTCTTCGAGCAGGTCGCGCACGCGGGTGAAGCGGTGGGGCTGAAAGACGGCCACCCGGCGTTCTCGGGGCCAGACCTGCTGGGCGGCGGAGAGGGTGGCGACGATCTCGGCGGGGTGGTGGGCGTAGTCGTCGATCAGGTGAACCGGGGGCCGCGCAGCGTCGAGGGAGATTCGGGCCCGAACGCTGAAGCGGCGGTCGACCCCGGTGAAGCCGCGCAGGCCGGCCTCGAGGCGCTCGAAGGGCACGCCCAACTCCAGGCCGACGGCGATGGCGGCGAGGGCGTTGGCGACGTTGTGCAGTCCGGGCATGCCGATGACGACCTCGCCCTTGGGCTCGTCGCGCCACAGCACGGTGAAGCGGGTGCGCATGCCCTCCTGCACGATGTTCTCGGCGCGCACCTCGGCCTGGGGGTTCTGTCCATAGGTGACCACCCGCCGGCGCACCCGGGGCAGGATGCGCTGAACATTGGGGTGGTCGAGGCAGAGCACGGCGAAGCCGTAGAAGGGCACCTTGTTGGCGAATTCGGTGAAGCCCTTGAGCAAGGCCTCGGTGCTGCCCCAATGGTCGAGGTGCTCGGGATCGATGTTGGTGATGATGGCGACGGTGGGATCGAGGAGCAGGAAGCTGCCATCGGACTCGTCGGCCTCGGCCACCATGAACTCGCCCGCGCCGAGCCGAGCGGAAGAGCCGATGGCGTCGAGCTTGCCGCCGATGACGATGGTGGGATCGAAGCCCGCCTCGGCCATGCAGCGGGCCAGCATCGAGGTGGTGGTGGTCTTGCCGTGGGTGCCGGCCACGGCGAGGCCGTACTTCATCCGCATCAGCTCGCCGAGCATCTCGGCGCGCGGGATCACCGGGATCTTGGCGGCCTCGGCGGCCCGCACCTCGGGGTTGTCGGCCCGAATCGCGGTGGAGCGCACCACCACGTCGACGCCGCGCACATGGCCGGGGTCGTGTCCGATGTGAACGGTGCCGCCGAGGGCGCGCAAGGCGGCGGTGGTGGCCGACTCCTTGGCGTCGGAGCCGGAGACCGCGTAGCCCATGGTGAGCAGGACCTCGGCGATGCCGGACATGCCGGAGCCGCCGATGCCGATGAAGTGGATGCGCTGCACCTTGCCGCGAAACATGGACAATGCCTTTACTTGGCGGGGAGGGCGCTGGGCCCGGGGTCGGCGAGGCTGGGCTTGCGATTGGGCCAGCCCTCGGTGACGGGCACGGTGTCGGACTCGGCGGCGATGCTGAGCAGGATGCCCACCGCGAACAGATTGCACTGCATGGCGGTTGATCCGTAGGAGATGAAGGGCAGCACGAGGCCCTTGGGCGGGATGATGCCCATCGCCACGCCAAGGTTGAAGAAGGCCTCAAAGCCGATCATCGCGGTGAGCGTGCCGGCCAGGTACATGCCAAAGGCGTCGCGGGCGTGGCGGGCGATGTGCAGGCCGCGCCATACAAAGAGGCCGAAGAGGCCGATCATCATGACAAGCCGCACGAGGCCGAGCTCCTCGGCGATGACCGCGCCGATGAAGTCGGTCCAGGGCTCCGGCAGAAAGTGCAGCTTGGCCATCGAATTGCCGAGCCCCTGGCCCCACAAGCCGCCCGAGTGCATCGCCACCCAACTCTGGATGATGTGGTAGCCCTCGGCGTCCTGGCGCTCCCAGGGGTTGAGGAAGTTGGTCAGTCGGGCCACGCGGTAGGCCTCGGCCACCATCACGGGCACGCCGATCGCCACGCCCGCCGCGCCCACCGCGCCGATGTGGGTGGGCTTCATGCCGGCGATGAAGAGCATCAGCGCGCAGCAGCCGGAGATGATGGCGGTGGTGCCGAAGTCTGGCTGCAAGACAACCAGCATCACCACAGGCAGACAGACGAGGCCGGCGTTGACGATCACGCGCCAGTCACCGATGCGCGAGCGCCACCGGTCGAGGTAGTGCGCGAGCACCACCAGCACGGCCAGCTTGGCGTACTCCGAGGGCTGGATGTTGACCGAGCCAAAGCCCACCCAGCGGGCCGCGCCATTGGCCTTGTGCTGGATGCCGGGGATGTAGGTGCCGACCAGCCCCACGATGCAGCAGGCGTAGAAGGCCCAGCGGTAGCGCCGAAGCACCCGGGTGGGCGTCACGGCGGTGGACACGCAGAGGAAGAGGCCCATGGCGATGGCGATGCACTGGCGCTTGAAGTAGTGCAGCTCGTTGCCGGTCTCCTCGCCGGCCACGATGGCCGAGGCCGAGTACACCATCACCAGTCCGAGACCGGTGAGGAGGACGGTGATCAGGATGAGCCAGGGATCAGTTCGGCGGTTCATGGGGCAACCCGAAGAGGGGGCTAGCGGACCTTGATCGTGGACAGAGCAACCAGGGCGAGCAGGATGCTGATGATCCAGAACCGCACGATGATCTTGGGCTCGCTCCAGCCCTTCTTCTCGTAGTGGTGATGGATCGGCGCCATCGCGAAGACGCGCTTTCCGGTGAGCTTGAAGCTGACCACCTGAATGATGACCGAGAGGGTCTCCATCACGAAGACACCGCCGACGAGGGCCAGCAGCACTTCGTTCTTGGTGAGCACCGCCACGATGCCGAGGGCGCCGCCCAGGCTGAGCGCGCCGACATCACCCATAAAGATCTGTGCAGGGAAGGCGTTGTACCAGAGGAATCCGAGGCCAGCACCCACGATGGTGGTGCAGAAGATGGCCAGCTCGCCGGCCCCCTCGACCCGCGGCACCATCAGGTACTGGGAGAGACCGGCGTGACCGGCCACATAGGCCAGGATGCCCAGGGTGATCGCCGATGTCATCACGGGGCCGATTGCGAGGCCGTCGAGCCCATCGGTGAGGTTGACGGCGTTGGAGCTGCCGGCCAGCACGAAGGTGCCGAAGATGACGTAGCCCCAGGCCAGCCAGGGCCAGGCGGGCACCAGGGTGTCGAAGTGCACCACCGCAGCCTTGAGGAAGGGCAGGTGCAATTCCGGGCTCATGTGGCCGCCCAGGTAGGCCCAGGCCAGCACCACGCCGGCGATGCCGTACTGGCCCACCAGCTTCCAGCGGCCGGCGAGGCCGTCGGGGCTCTGGAGCATCACCTTTTTCCAGTCGTCGATCAGGCCCACCACGCCGTAGCCGACGAGGACGACGAGGCACATCCACACCACCGGCTGATCCAGGCGGGCCCAGAGCAGGGTCGACAGCGTGATCGAGCCCAACATGGGCAGACCCCCCATCGTCGGGGTGCCGACCTTCTGTTCAACATGCGACTGCGGGCCGTCGCGGCGGATGATCTGCTCCATCTTGGCGCGGCGCATCCGCTCGATGAACCAGGGGTAGACCGCGTAGCAGATCGCCAGGGCCGTGATGAGGCCCCAGGCCGCCCGAAAGGTGATGTAGCGGAAGATGTTGAAGGCGCTGTGCTCGTCGGCCAGCGGCACGAGCAGGTGGTACAGCATCAGGGCTCCTTCGCGGAGAGGGCGGTGAGCACGCGCTCCATGGCGGTGCCGCGGGAGCCCTTCAGCAGGACCACGTCGCCAGGGTGAAGTTGATCGCGCAGGAGGGCGCCGAGGGCCAGGGCGTCGGCGGCGACGTAGGTATTGGCCGTGGGCCGACGGGCGGCGGCGGCGGCGAAGCAGGGGCCGGCGAGGCCGATGAGGTCGAGGCCAAGGCTGTCGGCCAGGGCCAGCATCGCGTCGTGGCCTTCTTCTTCGGCGGGGCCGAGCTCGCGCATGTCGCCAAGCAGGGCCACCCGGCGCGCCCCCTCCACCAGGGCCAGGGTGTGCAGGGCCGCGGCGGTGCTGGTGGGGTTGGCGTTGTAGGCGTCGTTGATGACCAGCAGGCCGTTGTCGAGGTGCTCGACCCGCTGGCGCATGCCGACCGGGGCGTAGGCCTCGAGGCGCTCGGCCATGCCATCCAGCGGCAGGCGCAGGGCCACCCCGCAGGCCACGGCGGCGGCGGCGTTGGCG
>JBEIQK010001042.1:0-1907 GCA_040376505.1 Alphaproteobacteria bacterium
CGCTGCGGAGCCCGCCGGCTGGGGCTACTTCGGCGGCACCCCGGGCGGCACGCGCTTCTCCGCCGCGGAACAGATCAACCGCGGCAACGTTGAGGGCCTGGAAATAGCGTGGCGCTACTCCACCGGCGAACTCGCCCGGCGCAGCCCCGAACTCATCGCCAACAGTTCGACCCAGACCACGCCGATACTGGTCGACGGCAACCTGATCTTCTGCACGCCCTTCAACCGCGTGATCGCGCTCGATCCGGCCACCGGCGCCGAACGCTGGGTCCACGACCCGGAAGTACCGCAGAACCACACCCTCCCCTTCCAGTACAACTGCCGGGGCGTGAGCGCCTGGCAAGACCCCGAGGCCGAGGCGGGCGCCGTGTGCAAGACGCGCGTCCTGATGGGCACGGCAGATTCGCGCCTGATCGCCCTCGACACCCGTACAGGAGAGCGCTGCCCGGGCTTCGGCAGCAACGGCGAGGTCAAGATCACCCGCCACTGGCCCGACAAATTCCCGGGCGAGGCCAAGCTCACCTCCGCGCCTGTGGTGGTGAGCGGTGTGGTCGCGCTGGGCTCGGCCATCACCGACAACATCCGCAGCGATGCCTCGCCCGGAACCATCTTTGCCTTCGATGTGCGCACCGGGGCGCCGCGCTGGACCTTCGACCCCATCCCGCGCGATCCCTCGGATCCTGCCTACAGCACCTGGCTGGAGGGCAGCGCCGAGAAGACGGGGGCGGCCAACGTGTGGTCGACCATGGTTGCCGACGAAGCGCGCGGCATCATCTACGCGCCGGTGGGCTCGGCCTCGCCGGATTTCTACGGCGGCATGCGCAAGGGCGACAACCTCTACTCCAGCTCGCTCGTGGCGCTGGATGCCACCACCGGCAAGCGGCTCTGGCATTTCCAGACCATCCACCATGACATCTGGGACTACGACGTCTCTGCCCCGCCGCTGCTGGCGGATCTGCGACAAGGCGGGACAACCGTGCAAGCGGTGGTACAGAACACCAAGCAGGGCTTTGTCTTCGTGTTCGACCGGGTGACGGGCAAGCCGGTGTTCCCCATCGAAGAGCGGCCCGTGCCGCAGGGCGGGCTGCCGGGCGAGTGGCTCTCTCCGACGCAACCCTTCCCGGTCAAGCCTGAGCCGCTGGTTCCCACGCAGGTGACGCCTGACGACGCCTGGGGCTTCACCTTCTGGGACAAGGCGCAGTGCCGGAAGCTGATCGCCTCTTACCGCTCCGAGGGCATCTTCACGCCGCCCTCCGAGGGCAAGGGCACGCTGCTCACCCCCGGCTCGGCCGGTGGCGCCAACTGGGGCGGTGCTGCCTTCGATCCGGACCGGCAGCTCATGATCGTGAACGTGAACCGCGTGGCGCAGGCCGTGCAGATGATTCCCCGCGCAGAGATACCCGGCGTGGAGGGCATCAGCCTTGCCAACGGCACGGATGTCGCGGCGGCAACGGGCACGCCCTACGGCACGCACCGCGACTGGCTGCTTTCACCGCTGGGCGCCCCCTGCACCGCGCCACCGTGGGGAGAACTGGTGGCGGTGGACCTGGGGGACGGCTCGATCCGCTGGCGCGTGCCGCTGGGCTCCATCGAAAAGCAGCTGCCGATACCCATCGAGTGGAATCTGGGCACACCCAACCTTGGCGGGCCGGGTGTCCCGGCGGGCGGGCTTATCTTCATCGCGGCGACGATGGACGGCTACCTGCGGGCCTTCGACACCGATTCGGGCGAGATGCTCTGGCGGCATGACATGCCGGCCGGCACCCCGGCAACGCCCATGACCTACGAGGCGAACGGCCGGCAATTCGTGGCCATGGTCACGGGCCACCACCTCTGGTTCAACTCGACACCGGGCGACGAGATCGTCGCCTTCGCCCTCCCCTCAGGGAAGTAGGACGCGCCACACC
>JBEIQK010000758.1:0-3170 GCA_040376505.1 Alphaproteobacteria bacterium
CCGCTCTTGGAGTCGCCCACGCCCATGCCGACGAGGAGGGCCTCGACGCCCGGGTAGTAGCGCTCGCCCGAGGTGTTGATGAGCGTGCCCGGGTGGTCGTGAACCACCACGCCATTCACCTCAACGGTGAGCGCGGTGTTGACCTTGTCGCCGACCTGCACGGCGCGATCAGTGATGTCGGCGAGGCGGGCCTTGCCCTGCAGGCGCTGGTTGACGAGGCGATCGACGTCGGCCTCGGTGACCACCGGCGCGGTGTAGCCGACCGACAGGCCCTTGTAGCCCTTGAGCTCGACGCTGGGCCGCACTTCGACGTTGATGGTGAAGCGGAAGGCCTGGGTGGGGTCCAGTTCGGTCTGCTCGACCAGCTCGGGCTGGCTGGTGACCGCGAAGCTCGGAGCCGCCTGGCGCCAGGTGCGCTCCACCAGCTTCTGCGCCAACTCGCCGCGGACGGAGCGGCCAAAGCGCGCCTCCAGAACCGACCGGGGAACCTTGCCGGGACGGAAGCCGGGGAGCTTCATCCGGTTCTTCATGTCGTTGAAGGCCTGATCAAGCTCCTTGCCCACCAGCTCCGGGGCAACGGTGAAGGTCAGGCGCCGACGGATCGAGCTGACATCTTCTACATGAAGGTCGTACTGCATCAGGGGCCTCGAAAGTGTTTGCGACGCCGGCTGTGCAGTAAACCTGCCCTGCCTCACCATGAGCAGTCGGGCCGCAAGGGCAGGCCCAGCCTACGCCGGCTTCGCGAGGGGTGCTATCCGATGAACCAGATTGGTGCGAGAAGGGGGACTCGAACCCCCACAGGACTCGCCCACCAGATCCTAAGTCTGGCGCGTCTACCAGTTCCGCCATTCTCGCGGCGAAATGAAAGACGCCGGGGTCGTTTCCGACACCGGCGTCTGATGATCGTGGAGAGAGTGGGCCCACCAGGAATCGAACCTGGAACCTGCGGATTAAGAGTCCGATGCTCTGCCAGTTGAGCTATGAGCCCGCAATTGATCGACTGAAAAGAACACGCGAGTGGGGTGAGTAGAGGGATTCGAACCCTCGACCTCCAGGGCCACAACCTGGCGCTCTAACCAACTGAGCTATACCCACCGCATGGTGACACGCTGGCGCTTGCGTGTGACGTGCAGCGACTGGAGCAGCTCACCCGGGTTACCCCGCCGCGCAGCGCCTCAGTTCCGCCCCCATATATGGGTCTCCTGAGAGGTTGGCAAGGAACGGATCGAAGTAAATCCCGGCGGCTCTGCGCCCATCGGAATTCCCATGCGATCCACCACCGCCGGCGCTTCGGCCTCCACCACGGCGCGAAGGTCCAGGGGCCCCTGGCCTTGCAGGACCCGCCCCAGCAGCGCCGCCACCACCGGCTCCAGGCGGAGGGGGAGCTGGCCCTCACCGGGGCCTGGCTGGCGACGCCCCGCCGAGAGCGTGCGCGGCAGGCCGATCAGCGGGTCCTCCACCCGCCAGAGTGGCGGCGTCCAGGGGCCCTCATCCACCGGCGAAAGCGCGCCGAGCGCGGTGAGAATCCCGATGGGATCAGCCCAGACGGCCTGGGGCGCGTAGGGCGCGGGGTCGAGCAGCTCCACCGCGCCGCGCTCGGGGCCCTCGCCCAGGAGGCGGGCCCCACCATCGACGGGCCCGCCGCTGACCGGATCCTCCCAGCCACCGCGGCCCCAAAGCGGCCCGCCCGCGAAGAGCTGCAGCCGGCCCTGGGCGCCGATGAAGCCCGCCGCTGCGGAGTCGGGCAGGCCGGTAGGCGTGGTGCGCAGGTCGAGGGCCCCGCCCTCGCCGTCCAGGACGAGGCGCGGCGTGCCGTCCAGCTCGGGCACCAGCCCGCTTCCGGCGATCGAGACGGGACCCCAGGGAGCCCAGAGGATCGCGCGCGGGGTGGGCCCGCCCAGGCAGAGAAAGCTGCCGGCATCGGCCTGATCGTCGGGGGCCCAGACGATCGGCATCCACTGGCCGTCGGCGCCGGTGAGGCCCGCGGGCCGGCCGAGGGCATCCCAGGTGATGCGCGCCGCGCCGAGGCCGCCGCCCACCCCGCTCATCCGACCACGGCCGTCGCGCTCGATGCGCACAAAGCCGAGCGCGCCGATCACGCCGTCGAGACGGCCCTCGGCGTCGCGCACGGCGGCGAGGGCGCCGGGGCCCAGCGTCCAGGCGCCGAGCCCGCCCTCCACCCGGGCCTCTCCCCAGCGCCCGCTGCGGTCGAGGGTGACCTCCAGGCCCAGGCCTTGGAGCAGGTCGGGGGCGACGGAGAAGGTGGCCTCGCCGGCCTCCACGGCCACCCGCTCGCCCAGCGCACCCCGGGCCCGACTGGTGACCGACCCCTCCTCGATGCGCTCCAGGCCGCCATCCACGGCGAGGCTGAGGCGGCGGCTGCCCAGGCGCTGGCCGTCGCGGCCGATCAGCTCCTCGTCGAGCTGGCCGCCGACGCCGCTCCAGCGAAGCAGGGCCCCGTCGGGCAGGCGCAGCAAGGTGGGCACCCCAGCCGCATCGCGGTCGATGCCGATGGCAGCGCCATCCTCGCCCACCACCCGGATGATCCGGCCGGCGGCGTCGTACATCCAGCGTCGGGCGCCGCAGGGGGTCTCGGCCTCCACGCGCAGGCCGCGGCCGTCGTAGCGCAGGCGGCTGCTGTGGATGAGGCCGCCGGTGCGCACCTCTTCGCGCAGGGTGCGGCCGACCGGATCGCGCTCGATGCGCACCTCGCCGTCGACCCCCTCCACCCGGCGGAGGCGGGCGCTGAGATCCCGCTCCACGCGGATCCCCCAGCCCGCGGGGCTGACCAGCTCGCTGAGCCAGCCCGCGCCGTCGCGCACCATGCCGAGCACCACGCCGGGCGCGCGGGCCTCGATCAGGGCGCCGCTGGCGTCCCAGCGCCAGGCGGAGGGCCCCGCCTGGAGCGGCTGGCCCTGCGCGTCGCGGCGCAGCTCAAAGCGGGCAGCCCCCAGCGTGATCGCGCTGAGCTCCCCGAGCACATCGCGCTCCAGGCGCAGCCGGCTGCCGTCGGCCCGGGCGATGGCGGTGAGCCGGCCGGCGGCGTCGCGCACGAGGCCGGTGCTGCGCCCCTGCCCGTCGACGATGCGGGTGACCGCGCCCGAGGCGCCGCGGCTCCAGCGGGTGACGACGCCGGTCCAGTCGGTGATCTGGACGAGCCGGCCGCCGGC
>JBEIQK010000785.1:0-3001 GCA_040376505.1 Alphaproteobacteria bacterium
GGTGGCGCGCCTCCTGCGGGCGCTCCGGCGCATCCATGAGTGAGGGCGCCTCCTTCACCCGCGGTCGGCCGCCGCTGGGCGATCGCCTCGTGGAGGCGGCGCTCCAGGTGGCCGGCGCGGTCTCGGTCTTCACCACCGCCGGCATCCTGATGGTGTTGGGCAAAGAGACCTTCGCCTTCTTCAGCGAGGTCTCCTTCGCCCAGTTCTTCTTCGATACGCAGTGGACGCCGCTCTTCGCCGACAAACACTTTGGCATCTGGCCCCTGCTCTGCGGCACGATGCTCACCAGCCTGATCGCGGTGGTGGTGGGGCTGCCCTTTGGCCTGTTGTCGGCGATCTACCTCTCTGAATTCGCTAGCCCGCGCTTTCGGCAGGTGGCCAAGCCGGCCCTGGAGCTGCTGGCCGGCGTGCCTACGGTGGTCTTCGGCTACTTCGCCTTGGTGATCATCACGCCGGCCTTGCAGGTCTTCATGCCGGAGCTGTCGGGCTTCAACGCCCTGTCGGCTGGCCTCGTGATGGGGCTGATGATCGTGCCCCTGATCTCCTCGCTCTCCGAAGATGCGCTCTGGGCCGTGCCCCGCGGCCTGCGGGAGGGCGCCTGGGCGCTGGGCGCCGGCAAGGTGGAGACCATCCTGAATGTGGTGCTGCCGGGCGCGCGCTCGGGGCTCTTTGCGGCCTTCACCCTGGCGGTGAGCCGGGCGATTGGCGAGACGATGATCGTGGCGATCGCCGCTGGCCAGCAGCCGCGCCTCACCTTCGATCCGCGCAGCCCGGTGGAGACGATGACGGCCTACATCGTGCAGATCAGCATGGGCGACGTGCCGGTCGACACCTTGGAGTACCGCACGATCTTCGCGGTGGGGGCTTCGCTCTTCGTGTTGACCTTTGGCCTCAACCTGATCGGCCGGCGCTTCGTGCCCCGGGCCCAGAGGAGCCGATGAGCCCGCTCTTTCGCCACCATCGCGCCACGGGCGCGCGCATGGAGCGTGTGTTTTCGACGATCTGCGGCCTCGCGGTGTGGATCCCGCTGATCATCCTGGCGGTGCTGCTGGTGGTGGGCCTCTCCGAAGGGGTCTCCCGCATCGGGGTTGACTTCCTCACCAGCTACCCCTCGCGCAAGTGGGAAGAGGCGGGCATCCTGCCGGCCCTGGTGGGCAGCGTCTGCCTCCTGGTGCTGACGGGGCTCATCGCGCTCCCGCTCGGCGTGGGGGCGGCCGTCTACCTCGAAGAGTACGGCCAGCGCGGGCGCTTCGCCCGCTTCATCGAGCTGAACATCGCCAACCTCGCGGGCGTGCCTTCGGTGATCTACGGCCTCCTGGGGCTGGGCGTCTTCGTGCGGGCGCTGGGCATGGGCCGTAGCCTCCTCGCCGGGGCCTGCACCCTCGCCCTGCTCGTGATGCCCGTGGTCGTCATCGTCACCCGCGAGGCCCTGCGCACCGTCCCCGACGCGATCCGCGAGGGGGCGCTGGCCCTGGGGGCGAGCCGCTGGCAGGCAATTCGGCAGGTGGTGCTGCCGATGGCGATGCCCGGCATCCTGACGGGCTCGATCCTGGCGATGTCGCGGGCGATCGGCGAGACGGCGCCGCTGGTGGTGGTGGGCGCGCTCACCTACGTCACCTTTTTGCCGGATGGCATTGACGCGCCTTTCACCGCGCTGCCGATTCAGATCTTCAACTGGGTCAGCCGGCCGCAGAAGGGCTTCCTGATCAACGCTGCGGCGGCGATCCTGGTGTTGCTGGTGACCTTGCTCAGCCTCAACCTGAGCGCGATCCTCCTCCGAAACCGGCTCCAGCAGCGGATGCAAGGGTGATGGCATGACAAGTGACGCTGGCAGCACCGCGCTCTCCGTTTCCACGCTGCGCGCGGGCTTTGGCGCGGCGGAGATCCTGAAGGGGATCAACCTGAACATCCGCTCGCAGCAGGTGACGGCGATCATCGGGCCCTCGGGCTGCGGAAAGAGCACCTTCATCCGCACCCTGAACCGGATGCACGAGACCTCGGGCGAGGCCTGGGTCAAGGGCACCGTGATGCTCGATGGGCAGGACATCTACGCGCCTGAGGTCGATCCGGTGCTGTTGCGGCGGCGGGTCGGCATGGTCTTTCAAAAGCCCAACCCCTTTCCGAGCATGTCGATCCGCGAGAACGTGCTGGCGGGCTTGCGCCTCACCCATCGCCTGAAGGCCGATGCGGCCGACGCCCTGGTGGAGCAGGCGCTGACGCGGGCGGCCCTGTGGGGCGAGGTGAAGGACCGCCTCGCGGCGCCGGGGCTCAGCCTCTCGGGCGGCCAGCAGCAGCGGCTGTGCATCGCCCGCGCCCTGGCGGTGGAGCCGAGCGTGCTGCTGATGGACGAGCCCTGCTCGGCCTTGGACCCGATCGCCACGGCGCGCATCGAAGACCTCATCCATGTGCTGCGCGAGCGCTACACCATCGTCATCGTGACCCACTCCATGCAGCAGGCGGCGCGGGTCTCCAACCAGACGGCCTTCTTTTTGATGGGCGAGCTGGTGGAGGTCGATGAGACCAGCCGGGTCTTTTCCTCTCCCAAGGATCCTCGCACCGAGGACTACATTACAGGCCGCTTCGGGTAGACTGTTGAGTCCATCCTCTTTGTGGAGCGCGCCGCGCGTTGTTGAACCGCACCCCCACGCACACGGATCGCGAGTTCGAGAGCGAGCTCGTACACCTTCGCCAGCGCCTCCTCCGCATGAGCGGGCGGGTGGAGCAGATGATCAACCAGTCCGCCAAGGCGCTGGTGATGGGCGATGTGGACCTGGCGCGGGCGACCGTGCTGCTCGACCGGGCGGTCAACTCCGACGAGATGGAGATCGACGAGTTGGGGATGCGGCTGCTGGCGCGCTGGCAGCCGATGGCCAGCGATCTTCGCTTCATCATCTTCGCCTTCAAGATCGTCACCGACCTGGAGCGCATCGGCGATCTGGCGGTGAACATCTGCGAGCGGGCGATTCAGCTTGGCAATGAGGCGGGCATGGAGCCCTTCAAC
>JBEIQK010000842.1:0-2756 GCA_040376505.1 Alphaproteobacteria bacterium
CCGGACTGTTGGGGCGGGCCGGCGCTGGATGCGCGGGTGCGCGCTTACGCCCTGGCGCTGGTGGCGCGCACCCAGCCGGGTGACCGGGTGCTGCTGGTCAGCAGCGCCGGCCCCGAAGAGGTGAGCGCGCTGTTGGCCTGCTTCTACACCGGCCGGGTCGCCGTCCCCCTGCCGCCCCCCGAGGCCGGACGCGCCCACCGCGCCCTGGCGCGCATCAACAGCGTGGTGGCCGACGCGAGGCCGGCCCTGGTGGTGCTGGGCCCCAGCGCCGAGGCCCATCGGGCCCTCTTTGGCGCCTTGCCGGTGCTCACCGCCGCCGACCTGCTGGGCCCCCTGGAGGGCCCGCTGCCGACGCGCCCCGACGACCTCGCCATCCTGCAGTACACCTCGGGCTCGACCTCGGCGCCCAAGGGCGTGATGCTGGGGCACCGCCAGCTCCTGGCCAACCTCGAGATGATGGCCCAGCGCTTTGGCCTGGGGCCCACCACGCCGATCGTAAGCTGGCTGCCGCTCTTTCACGACATGGGCTTGATCGGCCACCTGCTGCACGCGCTCTATGTGCAGGCCCCCTTTGTGTCCTTGAACCCGCAGGCCTTCCTGCGGGCGCCGCGCTGCTGGCTTCAAGCGCTGAGCACGCACCGCGGTGTGTTTTCGGCCAGCCCAAACTTTGGCTACGAGCTGTGCTGTCGACGACACCGCCCCGAAGATCTGCAGGGCATCGATCTCTCCGCCTGGCGCTTCGCGGTGAGCGGCGGCGAGGTGGTCTCGGCGGGCACCCTGCACCGCTTTGAGCAGCTCACCGCCCAGGCCGGCTTCTCTCCCCGGTCCTGGGTGCCCTCCTACGGGCTGGCCGAGGTCTGCGTGGCGGCGGCCTGCCACAGCGGCGGCCCGCCAAGCCCGGTGGTGCTCGATCCCCAGGCCCTGCGCGAAGGGACCCTGCGGCCGGCGGCGGTCGGCCGGGCGTCGCTGCCCCACGGTCCGGGCCTGGAGGGCTGCGACCTGCGCATCGTCGACCCGCGCACCCGCCTACCCGCCGAACCGGGCACGGCCGGCGAGATCTGGATCGCCGGGCCCCATGTGGCCCAGGGCTACTGGGGGCGGCCGGGCGACGAGGCCTTCACCGCCACCACCGCGGAGGGCGAGGGGCCCTACCTGCGCACCGGCGACCTCGGCGCGATGGTCGACGGCGCCTTGCACATCCTCGGCCGCCGAAAGGATCTCATCCTGATTCGCGGCCAGAACCACCACCCCATCGACATCGAAGCCAGCGCCGAGGCCGTGCACCCGGCGGTGCGACGGGGTGGGGCCTGCGCCTTCGCGGTGGAGGGCCCCGAAGAGGAGCGCCTCGTGCTGCTGGCCGAGGTGGAGGCCCCCGAAGACGCCCTGCCGGCGCTGGCCCGGGCCCTGCGCGCGGCCATCGCCGCCGAACACGGGCTCTACGCCCAGGCCATCGCCCTGGTCGCGCCAGGCAGCCTCGCCAAGACCACCAGCGGCAAGGTGGCCCGCGCCCTCAACCGCGCCGCCTGGATCGAGGGGCGCCTGCCCGCGCGCTTCGTCGACCGGGGCGAGGCCGCCGAAGCGCCAGCCGCCGCCGCCCTCTCCGACGCCGCCCGCAGCTTCCTCGGTCGACGGCGGCCCCAGGTGGCGGTCAGTCGCCACACCCGGCTCGTCGAAGACCTCGGCCTGGACTCCCTCTCCATCATGGAGCTGGCCAGCCTGGTCGAGACCGAGCGGGGCAGCCGCCTCTCGCCGCGGGCCGTGGCCGCCGCGCGCACCCTGGGCGAGCTGCTCGACGCCGAGCCCGCCAGCGACAGCCGCGACGACGCCGATCTCGACGCCCTCCTCACCGAGGCCCTGGCCCACATGCCCCACCTGCGGGTGGAGGTGGAGTCCCAGCAGGATCGCGAGCTGGTGGTGGGCGGTCGGCGAATGGTGGACTTCGCCTCGGCCAACTACCTCGGCTTTGATCAGCACCCCGACGTGCTCGCCGCCGTGGGGCCCGCCATCGCGCGCTGGGGGGTCCACCCAAGCTGGAGTCGGGTGGTGGCCGCCCCGCGCCTCTACACCGAGGTCGAAGAGGCCCTGGCCCAAATGGTGGGGGCCCCCTTCACGCTCATCTTCCCCACCATCACCCTGCTGCACATGGGCTTGCTGCCGCTGCTCTCGGCGGGCGGCGGCCTGCTGTTGCTGGACGCCCACGCCCACAGCAGCCTGCACGAGGCGGCGGCCCTGGCGGGTGCCCACGGCGCCGTTGTAGAGGTCTTCCCCCACGGAAACCTCGCCGCCGCCGAAGGGGCCTTGCGTCGTCACGCCCATCGCCCCAGCCGGCTGATCTGCGTCGACGGCGTCTACTCGATGTCGGGGGGCATGCCCGATCTGCTGGGTCTGCGCGCCCTGGCCTTGCGATACAACGCGACCGTCTACGTCGATGACGCCCATGGCTTCGGCGTCCTCGGCGAGGACCCCAGCGCCAGCGCGCCCTATGGCCACCGCGGCAACGGCCTCGCCCGGCGCGCCGGCGTCGACCTCGCCCGCGACCCAATCCTCTACGTGGGCGGGCTCTCCAAGGCCCTCTCTTCGCTGGCCGCCTTCATCACCTGTCGCAGCGCCGAGGAGCGGCTGCGCTTTCACGCCGCCAGCACCGCGATCTTCAGCGGGCCCTGCCCGATCCCCAGCCTGGCCACAGCCAAGGCGGCGATCGCCCTGTGTCAGGGGCCGACGGGGGAGGCGGCCCGCGCCCACCTGCTGGCCCTCAC
>JBEIQK010000332.1:0-6744 GCA_040376505.1 Alphaproteobacteria bacterium
CCTCGACGCCCTCGACCTCGGCCCGCCCGGCGCCGTCCACCTCGATCTCGCCGGCTCCCAGGCCGAGGCCCAAACCGACGAAGACGTCTCGATCCGCGTCGCCGAACACCGCCGCGATGCGCAGGCCGAGGCCGAGGCCGCACGCCTGCTCGCCCAAAGCGAGCGCCCTGTCGTGCTCATCGGCCATGACGAGCGCTCCGACGCTGTCTGTGCCGCCCTGCGCGCCCTCGTCGAAGCGCTGGGCGCCCCCGCCCTCGTCACCTACCGGGCCAAGGGCCTGATCGACGAGCAGAGCCCCCGCTTCGCCGGCGCCTTCGGCCTCTCTCCCGTCGTCGACGCCCACCAGCAGGCCCTGATCGCCGAGGCCGACCTCATCGTCGCCGTCGGCCTCGATCCCGTCGAGCTGCGTCCCGAGTGGCTGCCCGGCTGGCCAGCCCACCTCCCCGTGCTCAGCCTCTCCGAGAACCCGCAGCCCGACGTCGCTGCCGCCTGCTCCCTCGTCGGTGACCTCGCCGGCACCCTCGCTCGCCTCTGCCCGGCGCCCCGGGCCCCCTGGCGCCCCCTCGACGCCCACCGCGCCGCCCTCTCCGCCCCCTTCGACGACGGCCCCGACGGCCCCGCCGCCGCCATCTGCGCCGTCGCCGCCGCCTTGCCCGACGACACCGTGCTGGCCCTCGATGTCGGCGCCCACCGCATCACCGCGAGTCAGGTGTGGCCCAGCCGCCAGCCCCGGCGCCTGCTCCAAAGCAACGGCCTCTCCAGCATGGGCACCGGCCTGCCCTATGCGCTGGCCGCCGCCTTGACAGGGCGCCCCGCCGCCGTGATCTCCGGCGACATGGGCCTGTGGATGTGCCTGGGTGAGTTGGGCCTCGCCCAGGAGCGGCGCCTCAACCTCGTCGTCCTCTACCTCTCCGACGCGGCCCTCTCCCTCATCGCCCTCAAGCAGGAGCGCAGCCGCCTGCCCACCCAGGGCGTCACCTTCGAGAACCCCGATGTGTGCGCCCTCGCCGCCGCCTTTGGCGGAGCCGGGCGGCAGGTGAGGGGAGCGACCGCCGTCGAAGTGGCGGTGCGATCGGCGGCGGAGGCCGGCGGACTGCAGATCATCGAGGTGCTGATCGATCCAGCGCCCTACCGACGCCAGATGTAACCAGGGCTCGAAACCGGCATATTCACCCCGCTCCCGAGGCGCTGGTGCTCTTCAATTCCAAGGTCTTCGCCGCCCTCCTCGCGGTGGTGCTGGCCGTCTACTACAGCCTCTCTGACCACCACAAGCGGGTGTTTTTGCTGGTGGTGTCGGTCGTCTTCTACGGCTTTTGGGATCCCTCCCTCCTGCTTCAGCTCACCCTCTGCACCGGGGTCAACTGGTGGTGCGCCGGCCAGATCGGCCGCAGCGAGAGCCCGATCCTGCGCAAGCGCCTGCTTTTCCTGGCGATGGCGGTGAGCTTTGGAATGTTGGGCTTCTACAAGTACTATGACTTCTTTGTGGGCGAGTTCATCGCCGCCGCCGGCCTGGTGGGCCTCGATCTCAGCGGCGACGCGCTCTTTTTGCGCCTCGCCCTGCCGGTGGGCATCAGCTTCTACACCTTCCAGACCGCCAGCTACACCATCGACGTCTACCGCAAGGACTGCGCACACGATCCAGTCTTCTGGCGCTTCTTTCTCTATGTCACCTTTTTTCCCCAACTGGTCGCCGGGCCGGTGGAGCGGGCCCCCCACCTGCTGCCCCAGTTCCAGCGCCCCTTTCGCCTGAGCCGCGAAGACGTGCGTCGGGGCGTCTTTCTCATCCTGCTTGGCTTCGTCAAGAAGGTGGTGATCGCCGACCGCCTCGCCCGCGCCATCGCCCCCAACTACAGCGCCGAGGCCGCCGAGCGCATCTCCTCCGCCAAGGCGATGGTCTCGCAGCTCCTGTTCACCACCCAGATCTATGTCGACTTCTCCAGCTACTCCGACATCGCCATCGGCCTCGGCCTGCTGCTGGGCTACTCCATTCGACCGAACTTCAACCTGCCCTTTGTGGTGCCCAGCATCCCCGAGCGCTGGCGCCGCTGGCACCTGTCGATGAGCGAGTGGTTTCGCGACTACATCTTCATCCCCCTCGGCGGCAGCCGCCTCGGCGAGGCCCGCACGCAGATCAACATCCTGATCGTGATGCTGCTGTCGGGGCTCTGGCATGGGGCCAGCAACAATTTCCTGGTGTGGGGCCTGCTCAACGGGCTCACGATGGTCGGCTACCTCTGGCTCCGCCGCCCCCTGCGCTGGCTGCGTGAACGGATGGA
Source organism: Alphaproteobacteria bacterium (assembly GCA_040376505.1). Lineage (GTDB taxonomy): Bacteria > Myxococcota_A > UBA796 > UBA796 > UBA2385 > JBEIQK01. Next base: position 2,277 of record JBEIQK010000332.1, read on the forward strand.
GGCCCGCCCCCTGCGCAAGATCGCCTGGTTTTACGCCTGCTGCTTCGCCACCTACTGCACCATCGCCAGCATCAACATCTTCTTCCGCTGCCCCGACTGGCCCACCGCCAAGCGCTATGTCGCCGCCATCTTCACCCCCTCGGCCTCGGCCCTGGAGAGCTGGTGGAACCTCGTCTACTACTACGACGGCATCAGCCTCGCGATGGGCTTTGGCCTCCTGTGGACGGTGGTGGTCTTCCTCGCCCATGAGGCCGAGCGCTACGGCAAGGTGCAGGAGCGCCTCGTCGCCCGCCCGGTTGCCTGGGCCGCCGCCTGCGCGGGTCTGCTGCTGATGGTGCTCACATTCGGCATCTCCGGCCCTCAATTCATCTACTACCAGTTCTGATCATGCCCACCCCGCTGCCCCCCCTCCCGCCCCAGCCCTCGGTAGAGGAGACCGCCCGCGCCGTCGCCTGGGTGCGCTGGAGCGCGCTGGTCGCCCTGGCGATGTACCTGCTCGTGTCGAGCTTTTCGCACCTCGACGCCCCCCTCGTGGCGGTCGGCCGCCACCACGGATCGAGCTGGCTGCGCTGGCGGGCCACCCACCTCGACCCCCTCCTCCTGCGCGACCACCCCGGCGGCAAGATCGCCTGGCTGGTGGGGGCGAGCATCCTCCGCGAGAGCTTCGACGAGGCCTTGATCAACGAGGCCCTGGCCGCGAGGGGCAGCGAGTGGCGGGTGGTGAAATTCGGCATGAGCCGCGGCGCGGCCGGGGTGGTGGCCGGCCTGCTCGACGACCTGCCCATCCAAGAGGGCGACCGCGTTCTGCACGCCCCCTCGATATCGAACCTGCACAGAGACTGGCTCGACTGGACCGACCTGCCCGAAGACCGCCTCCACCAGCTCTACAGCGTCGGTGAGCTCTGGCAGATCGAAGAGTGGACCCTGCAGCAAAAGCTGGAGGCCAGCCTCTCGTGGCCCCGCGGCTACCACGCCCACCGCTACGAGATGATGGAGGGGCTCTACCTCTTCCTCTTCGAGGCCCCCTACTACCTGTGGGTGCCCCCGGCCCGCCGCTGGTCTCGCCAGCTCACCGTTCACCCAGAGGCCTGGGCCGACCGCCAGAAGGCCCCCCGTATGCCCGGCCCCGGCGAGCGCGGCTACCTCGACGCCGCCGACCTCGACCTCTCGCCCGGGCAGTTCAACCTCGCCGGCATGTCGGCGATGGCCCGTCACTGCGAGGCGCGCGGCGCCACCTTCACCCTCGTCGACATCCCCCACGCCGCCGCCTACCAGCGAAAGGCGATCAGCCCCGCGGCGCGTGAACAGTGGGACCGCTGGCGGGCCGAGACCGCCAGCCTCGTCTACGCCCCGCAGCTCCAGGACAACCAGCTCTACGACGCCCGTCACCCCGACGCCCAGGGCCGCCTCGTGCTCAGTCACTGGCTGCTCCACTGGCTGGGTGAGGGCGGCCCCCGCGGCATCCCCACGTCGATCGACGACGAAACCTACTCTTCTGTGCAGGATGCCCCATGAGCCCCATCGAGCACCCGCCCTTTCTGCGAGCCTGTGCGCGCCTCTTGGAGGCCGAGACCATCGGCATCGCCGCCCTGATCGCGATGGTGCGCGAGATCGACTTCGATGAGGCCCAGCGTGCCGCGCTCTGCGTGGCCGATCCGGCCCACCCCTACGGCCGCCGGGTGATCCTGAACCACCCCCGCCTCGAGGCGATGCTGGCCACCTGGACCCCGGGCGCCACCTGCCTGCCCCACGATCATGGCGGCGCCATCGGCGTGGTCAAGGTGCTGGCTGGCCGCAGCCACCACCAGATCTACCAGGTCGACGCCGACGGCCTGCACCTGCGCCACGCCGAGCGGGCCGAGGCCGGCAGCCTGATCCCCGTCGGCCCCGATCTGGTGCACGCCATGGGCGATGACCTCGCCGGGGAGCCGCTGGTCACCTTGCACATCTACAGTCACTCGATCGATCACATGATCGTCTACGACACCGACAACACGCGCACCCTCGTCGTGGACGGTTGCTGCGGCGCCTGGGTGCCCGGCCCCGGCCAGCTCCGCCTCGCCCTGCCCGGATTCCTGCCGCGCCGCGCCGTCGAAGCGGCCCTCGCTGCGCCTCCCTCTCCCTGACCGTCGCTGGAGCCCCCATGTTGACCTCCCTCCTCCTCTCCGCCGCCGCCCTGGCCGCACCCCCCGAGGGCTTCGGCAGCGCCCGCCTCGTCGACGGCACCCCCGACTTTGTCGGTTGCATCGAGGGGGGCGGCTCCTGCCAGGAGAGCTTCTTTCGCTTTCTCAGCGCCTCGATGATCGAACAGGGCTTCGCCATGCAGTCCAATGGACTGTCCAACACCCCGCTCTCCGAGCGGCGGGCCGGCTGGTCGGTCGGGGGCCAGCTCTCCACCTTTCCGTTCTCGCCCCCGCGCAAGAACCTGAGCGGCAAAGAGGAGAACACCAGCTTCTCGCCGGTCTTTCCGCGCCTGGAGTTGGGCTACACCGAAGCGCTCGCCGACCGCCGCCAGCGCAGCCTGGGCCTGCACCTGCTGCCCCCTGTGCCCGTGAAGGGCGCCAGCGCCTTGCTGGTGGCGGTGGAGGGCGGCCAGACCTGGGGAGATGGCGACGGCCGGCGCCTCGGCCTGGAGGCCGATCTGAGCTACCTGCGCGCCCTGGCCCCGATCACTGCCACCGAAGACCAGCTCGCCCAACGCGAGGACTGGTCGAACCCCGACAACCTCGATCCGGAGCAGTTCGAGGCCGTCTGCGGCCCCGATGTAGACGCCGGCGCCACCGGCTGCATCGATCGCTTCTCCTTCCTCAACCTCGGACTGCGGGCCGGGATCAGTGAAAAGGTGGGGGAGGCCTTCTTTCCCTACGCCAAGGTCGGGCTGAACGTCGTGAACGAACGCCTGTTCGTCAAGTACGATCACACCACCTGGGGCCTCTTCGCCCTGCAGCCGAGCCTCCACGGCGGGGTGGTCTGGACCCCCGGCGAGCGCGCCCGCGTCGGGCTCGGCGGCAGCACCGCCTTGCGTCAGCCCAATCAGTCCACCGACGACAAGCTCGGCCTGCTCGGTACCCTCGAGGGCAGCGCGGGCTGGCACTTTTAGGCCGCCCGACCGCTGCGCCTCAGGGGGAGTAGCCGTGCTCCAGCAGCCAGGGGCAGCTCCCGGCGCAGTAGAAGCTGCCGTCCTGGCCGTCGATGCAGTCGAAGCCGCGCGGACAGGGGCTCTCGTCGCGGGGGTTGCACTCCAACGCGCAGGCGTCGGTGTGGCAGGCGAAGCCCACGCCCGCGCCGAAGTTGTCGCAGCGGTAGCCCGTCGGGCAGTCGCGGTCGGTGATACAATCGTCACCGTTCAGGTCGGCGAAGCAGGCCCCCTGCATGCCACCCGAGGAGCAGGTGGCGGCGGCGCCCACGTCGCAGCTCTTGCAGTAGTTGGCCTCGGCCTGGTAGCACTCACCGGTGGTGGTGTCGCAGAACTCGCCGTACTGACAGTCGAGCTGGGTGTCGCGGCAGCCAAAGGACACACACTCGCCGCTGTTGCACTCCTCGCCGGCGAGGCAGTCATCGGTGCTCTCGCAGCCCTCGACACACTTGTAGCTGCGGTCGCAGAAGTTGTTGATGGCGCAGTCTTCGCTGGCGAGGCACTCCACGGGCCGGCACTCTTCTTCGACGCAGGCGAGGCCTTCTTCACACTCGACGGTCGAGGCGCAGGCCGGCGCCGTCTTGATGCAGCCCGAGGCGCCGACCGACAGCAACAACAAAGACATCCACGGCTTCATCGTAAACCTCACAGGCAGAAGGCGGTGGGGTCGCCATTTCCGTATTTGTACTGGACCGCCACGGTCGACTGAGGCAGCGGCATGCTGGCGCGTTCGAAGACGATCTTGCCGCGCAGCTCGCCGTCGACCTCTTCGGTCTGGTAGGACCAGACTCCCGCGTCGCAGGCGATGTCCTCGCCCTCCACCGCGACCACCAGGGTCTCGGGATCGGGCAGGTTGGAGAGGTAGAAGGTGTCGGTGAGGCGCGAGGTGGCCAGCGACAGCTCGGTGACGATGTCGCCGAAGTCATCGGCGCAGATGTCGGCCACCACGCCGTTGGCCTGGGTGGCGAGGTCGACGTAGCGCGTGCCCTCCTGCCCGGCGAAGTTGGTGGCGTTGCAGGCCTCGGCGTCGGTGACCACCAGCGAGCTGGCGTTGAAGATGTCGCGGTTGCGCTGGCCCTTGACCTCGCGGAAGGCGTTCAGGTAGGCGCTGACGTCCATCGGGCTGGCGTCCTGCTCGTCGCTCACGAAGATCATCGACAGGTAGGCATCTTCGCGCAGGAAGCCGGCGTTGGCGTCGTTGACGATGGGCTCGGTCACCGCGAGGTAGGCCGACTCCAGGCCCATCTCGTAGTAGTTGCCGCAGACGCCCACCTTTACGAGGTCCGAGAAGAGCTCTTCGCCCCCATCGGTCTCCGGCGTGATGTAGGTGCC
>JBEIQK010000848.1:0-2717 GCA_040376505.1 Alphaproteobacteria bacterium
AGCGCGTCGAGCAGACCATCGAAGGCAAAGACGTGGTCGCCACCTTCGCCCAGGAGGCGGCCAAGGTTCAAGGCAAGCTCTTTGGCTTTCTTGTGATCATCGACACCCACCGGCCGATCGGGGCCATCCCCTTCTCGCGCCTGCGCCTGGGGCTGTCGCCCTTCAGCCGCTCGCTGGTCAACGACTTTGACGCCGCCCTCACCCGCGTCGACGACGCCCTCATCCAGCTCGACGAATCCTTGGCGGCGCAGGGGCGCAGCGACCGCACCCTGGTCTTCATCGGCGATCACGGCGAAGGCCTGCGCAAGCCGCGCCACGCCGGGCCCAATCACGCCCGGCGCATCTACACCTCCAACTTGCGCATTCCCTGGATCCTGCACGGACAGGGCGTAGCCGCCGGGAATGTGGTGAGCGGCCTCACCCAGAGCATCGACCTCTTCCCTACGCTGATGGATCTGCTCGGCCTGCCCCACAACGCAATGGAGCACGGCAACAGCCAGATCGAGGCGGTCAAGGGCCAGCGCGCCACCACCACCACCAGCGAGGTCTTCAGCGTCACCCGCTTCGGCAACGTCGACCGGGCGCGCATCACCACCCCGGACTGGACCTACATCCACAACTATGTCTCCGACGGCAAGCACAACCGCGGCAAAGAAGAGCTCTACGAGGGCAGCGACCGCAACGAGCTGAAGAACGTGGCCCACCGCAACGCCGCGATCCTCTCGACCCTCGGCCGCCGGGCCGAGGAGCTTCGGGTGACGATGGAGACCGACTCGATCATCTGGGAGTCAAGCGCCTCCTCCGAGGAGCTGGAGCAGCTTCGCGCCCTCGGCTACATCGAAGAGGCCGAGGAGATGACGCTCGAAGAGGGCGACGAGGGCTAGCCAGTTTTCCACCGGGACCCCCCGCCGCGGTCGGGGCGCGCTCCGCTTGGTGCTATGCTCCCCGCCGCCCACCCCAACCCCAGAGGCGCCCCGTGTCCGCCGATCGCCCTGCTGGCCCCCCGAGCCGGGTCACCCCCAACAAACCGCCGGACCACCTGCTCCTCGCGGTGGACGACGACCTGATGGCCGCGGCCCTCGCCGCCGTGGACCGGCGCAGCGCCCGGCCGACCGGGGGCACCGCCGCCTTCGACGAAGACGATCTGATGGTCGATGAGGGCGATGAGGGCGACGACGGCGTGGTGATCGGCGACGATGACGAGGACGACGACGACGACGACGACAGCGCCCCCCGCCCGGGCCGCGGCGGCGGCGGCTCCAGCCGCGAGATGTTGACCGCTCTTGAGTCTCTGATGACCGAGGTGCGCGCGCTCCAGGGCCAGGTCGAAGAGAGAGACCAGCGCATCCGCGCGCTGGAGGCCGAGCTCACCGACGTCAACGGCGACCGCAAGAAGGCCACCGCCTTGCTGCTGCGGGCCAACGAGCGCATCCAGCGGGCTGAACAGACCGCCCGCACCGCCCAGGAGGGCCGCAGCCGCCTCGAAGAGGCCCACGCCGCCTCAGAGTCCGCCCTCGCCCAGGCCAAAGGCGTGGCCGAGCGCGCCGCCGCCGACGCCCGGCGCATGAACGATCGCAAGAAGGCCGAGGTGGACGAGGTTCGCCGCTTCGCCGCCGTGCCGATCATCAACGAGCTGCTGCCCGTCTACGACAACCTGCGCATGGCGCTCACCCACGGCGAAGGCGACGTAAACGCCCTGCACAGCGGCGTGAAGATGATCGCCGATCAGTTCGCCCGCACCTTTGAGCGCATTGGCCTTGTGCCCGTTGTGGCGCGGCCGACCACCCCCTTCGACCCGGCCGTCCACGAGGCCTTGCAGCGGGTGCCCACCGACCAGATGGCGCCCGGCCTCGTCTTTGAAGAGCTTTCCCCTGGCTTTCTGCTCAACGGTCGCCTCCTCCGCGCTGCCCGTGTGAGCGTGAGCGCCACACTTGTTTGACGGGACGGCCCGCCGCGCCACCCGTCTGCACCTGATCATGGTACAACCCGGCCCCACCGCTTCGGAGATGGGATGAGCCGCTCCTCTCGCGTGATTGGCATCGATCTCGGAACCACAAACTCCTGTGTCGCCATCGTTGAACACGGCGATCCATTGGTGATCCCCAACGATGAGGGGGCGCGCACCACGCCCTCCGTAGTGGCCTTCACCAACGATGGCAGCCGGCTCGTGGGCCAGATCGCCCGTCGTCAGGCGGTCACCAACCCCGAACGCACCCTGTACGCGGTCAAGCGCCTGATCGGGCGTCGCTTCGAAGAAGACGATGTCCAGCGCACCCGCAAGCTGGCGCCCTACACCATCACCCGCGCCGACAATGGCGACGCCTGGGTGACGGTGCAGCAGGTGGAGTACTCGCCGCCGCAGATCAGCGCGATGGTGCTCGAGAAGATGAAGAACATCGCCGAGAGCTACCTCGGCGAGGATGTGCACCAGGCCATCATCACGGTGCCCGCCTACTTCAACGACTCCCAGCGCCAGGCCACCAAAGACGCCGGTCGGATCGCCGGGCTCGAAGTGCTGCGCATCATCAACGAGCCCACCGCCGCCGCCCTGGCCTACGGGCTCGGCCGCAAGGAGCGCGAGAAGGTCGCTGTCTTTGACCGCGGCGGCGCCACCTTCGACGTCAGCATCCTGGAGTTGGACGGCGGCGTCTTCCAGGTGCGCCGCACCAACGGCGACACCTTCCTCGGCGGCGAAGACTTCGACAACCTCATCGTGG
>JBEIQK010000013.1:0-25198 GCA_040376505.1 Alphaproteobacteria bacterium
CCGTGCAGCCTCCTTTGCCCTCCTGTTGAGCCTCCCTTCGGTCGCCCGCGCCGAGATCGACGGCGACTTTCATGGCGTCTACCTGCGCCAATACACCCTGGAGACCCTGCCCTACGACGGCGCCAACTGCGGGTCCACCGCTACCCCCGTCGGGACCGTGCGGGTGCTGCAGTCGGTCTTCGCCGCCGCGGAGCCCGGGGGCGCCGGTCTGCCGGGTCGCACCGCGCTCAACGTCAATCACGTCGAGTACTGGGACTGGGCTTCTCTGAGTGGGCCGCCGGCCAATACCTGTCTGCGCATCACCTACACCCAGCGGATGCCTGCGGCGGGGGCGCCCTACTCGCCCTCCACCCCCTGCCCCACGGGCCACACCTGCTGGCTGGTGCACGGGCCCGTCACCGAGCAGATCGCCCCGCCCGCCCTCGACGCGAGCCGCTCGCGGATCTTCCGGGGCAACAGCGGCTCCCTCTATGTCGCCCTGGATCTGAAGCCTGGCCAGCGGGCGAGCATGGAGTGGTTGGGGCTGGGCGAGGCGGCCCGCGAGCAGCGGGTGCTCTTTCGGCCCCTGGACTGTGATGACGTCAACCTGAACGGTCGGCCCTGCAGCACGGTGGGGGTGAGCAACGTGCTGCTCACGCCCTACGGACAGAACGTGCCGATCAGCGGCCTCGTCAGCTACCGCCGCGAGTCCTCGCCCTGAGGCCAGGGTCGCACCAGGCGAAAGCCGGTGGTGACCGAGCGGTGGTCGGGCTTGTTGGCGAAGCGTGCGGCGAGGCGCTGGCCGGCCTCCAGGTCGAGGGCGCTGCCGCCGCGCACCATCCGGTAGGCCCCCTCGCCCAGCGCGAGGGGATCGAGGCGGGGGCCCAGGAGCGGCCGCCGCACATAGGCGTTGGCGCACCACTCGCGCACATTGCCGGCGGCGTCCCAGGCGCCGAAGGGGCTCCGATCGCCCGCGGCGGCGCCGACCGCCTGCACCGCCGGGCGGGTGGGCGCGCTCTCCACTGCGACTGTCCAGGTCGGGTCGTAGTGATCGCCCCAGGGAAAGGCTCGACCGTCCACCCCGCGGGCCAGCTTCTCCCACTCCTGATCGTGGGGCAGTCGCCAGGGCTGGCCGCAGCGCGCCGACCACCAGCGGGCGAAGGCCTGGGCGCTCTCCTGGGAGATCAGGGTGATGGGGTGATGGGGCCCAGAGGGCTGGCGCACCACCTCGGCGGGGATGGCGTACAGGCCACGCCCATCGCGACGGTGCAGGGGCGCCAGGCCTGCGGCGGGATCGCGGGCGAGGTGCGGCTCGGGGTCGGGCAGCGCGTTGAGAAATTCCACATACAGGGACTGCGTGACGGGCGCGGCCATCGCCACAAAGGCGTCTACCCAGAGCGACTGAAGCGCCAGGCTGTCCATCGCCGCCCGGTCGCCGCCGCTCCAAAACCAGCCGCCAGGTACGAGGAGCTCTCCGGCCAGGAGCGCGCCCAGGCGCGGCATCACGAGGAGGTCGGGCGCCAGGGCCCCGGGCGGGATCCGCTCGGCGTGGGCGCCTCGGGCGAGGGAGAGGGGCAGGTCGACCGGATGCAGACCGGGGCCCCGCAGCTCCAGCAGATAGCTGCCATGGGGGAGCGACACAGACTCGAGCGGCGTCATCCCCAACGGCAGGGCCGCGCCGGGGAGCAGCCGCCGCCCGCGCGGCGCGTAGGGGCGAGCCACCACCGACACCCCCGGTGGATCGGTGAACAGACTGAGCGCGGCGAGGCCGTCGAGCAGGCGGGCGTGGCGCCCCCGATCGTGGGCCTGGAGGAGGAAGCGGTAGACCGGCGCCTCTGGGCTGCGCAGGGCCTCGGCGCGCAGCAGGCCTTCGGCGTAGCGGTCGGCCAGGGCGAGGTGGGCCTCGGGCAACTCCGGCTCCAGGTTGAGGGCGGCGCGCAGCGCTTGCTCCTGCTCCAGGGCCTTGAGGCGGGCCTGGTCGCCCAGGGCCTGGGCCTCGTCCTGCCGCGCCCAGCCCGGCTCCTTGCGCCAGACCGGGTCGGAGGGCAACAAACCGCCGAGGAGCGCGTCGACATCGGCCTTGGCGCGGTCGGCCGCCCCCTGCAAGGCGGCGGCGGCCTCTCCCAGCGCGGCGGCCTCGGCCACCAGGGCCAGGGCTTGCTCCCGACGTCGGGCGCCGTCCAGCCAGGCGAAGAGCTCCCGGACCAGGGCGCCGGCGTCGGCGAAGCGGTCGCGCGGATCGAGGGCCATCGCCCGCACGCACAGCGCGTCGAGGGCGGGCGGGATCGGCGGGTGGTCGGCGCCCACGCAGGCGCGGGGCGAGGGCAGCGGGCCGGCGCGCAGGCAGCGGTCGAGGCGCTGGCGATCGCCCTCAAAGGCCGGCCTCCCCACGAGCAAGGCGTGCAGCGTCGCGCCGAGGCTGTAGATGTCGGCGGGAGGGCCGATGGCCTGTAGCTCGCCGCGGAGTTGCTCGGGCGGCATGGTGGAGAGGGAGCCCAGCGCCTGACCTGCATGGGTGAGGCTGGGGTCGCCGTCGCCGGCGTCGGGATCGGCGGGCAGGGCGCCTTCGCTGGCGAGGTGGGCCAGCCCCCAGTCCATCACCTGCACCTCGCCGAAGCGGCCAACCATCACGTTCTGGGGCTTGAGGTCGCGGTGCACCACCCCCTGGGCGTGGGCGTAGGCGACGGCCTCGCAGCAGCGGGCGAAGGCGTCGATCAGCCGGCGAAAGGTCCAGCCCTCAGCATCGACCCCCCAGCCCTGGGGCCCAGAAGCGGCGTGCAGGGCGGCGGCCACCTCGTCGAGACGCCGGCCCTGGACCTCCTTCATGGTCATCCAGCGTCGGCCGTCGGCGTCCTGCCCGCTGTCGTAGACCGGCAGGATGCCGGGGTGCTCCAGGCGGGCGGCCACGCGCACCTCGCGGGCGAAGCGCGCCTGGGCGCGCACGGCCTGGGGCAGGTCGCCGCGCACCCGCTTCATCGCCACGACGCGCTCCAGGCGCCGGTCGTAGACGCGACGCACCTCGCCCATGCCGCCCTGGGCGATGAGTCCGCGGTCTTCGTAGCGGGGGTCGAGCCGGGCCGGCGCCGCCTGGGCGCCAACGCCAGCCTCGCCCAGGTCAAGGGTCTCGCCCGTCATGGGGCTCCGGGGGCAGGGCGACCGGTTATCCGCCCGCTCCCTGGATTCAAGGCGGCCGCGCGGGCCGCAGCCCGAGGAGATCGAGATGGCCGAGCTGGAGGAGCTGTCGACCGGGCGCCGGCTGCCCCTGGGATTCCGTCAGGTGCTCGGACGCGGGCCCACCGCCGACCTGCGACTGCTCACGCCAGGGGTGTCGAGCCTCCACGCCTCCCTGGCCTGGGATGGCCTGCAGTGGCGCCTGCGCGACCTGGGCAGCCGCAACGGCACCGCCCTCAACGGCGAGGTCTGCCGGGCGGGTGAGGATCGTTCACTCTCGGCGGGCGCCACCTTCGCCCTGGGGAGCCCCGCCTGCGTCCTCCGCCTGCTCGACGACAGCCCGCCGCGCCCCCAGGCCCGCCGCCTCGGCACCGAGGAGCGGGCCCTCTGGAAGGGCGGCTTGATCGAGCTCCCCGGCGAAGACGCCGAGCTGCCCGCCGCGCTCGTCTGGTGCGATCCCCAGGGCCGCTGGGTGGCGGAGGTGGACGGAGAGGCCCGCCCCCTGCGCCCGGGTGAGACGCTGTTGGTCGATGGTGTGGCCTGGCTCCTCGATCTGCCCGATCCCGACGCACTCACCGCCGAGGTGGCCCTCTCGCCGCAGCCCACGCCCCCGGCGAGCCTCTGTTTTCGGGTGAGCCCCGACGGCGAGCACATCGAGCTCGACCTGCTGCTGGGCGAGCGGCGGGTGCGCCTTGGCCACCGCTCCTACCACGAGCTGCTGCTGGTGCTGGCCCGCCGCCGCCTGGAGGAGGCCGCGACCCCCCACTTCGGGGCGGCCAACCTCGGCTGGCTCTACCAGGAGGAGCTGGAGAAGATGCTGCGCTGCGACGGGCGCAAGCTCAACATGGATGTCTTTCGCGCCCGCAAGCAGCTCGCCGGCGAGGGGCTCGGCGCCGAGCTGATCGAGCGCCGGCCCCACACCCGTCAGCTTCGCCTGGGCATCGCCGACCTGTGCATCGAGCCCCTCTGAGTCGCGGCGGTCTGTGTCGGATCGCTCAGCCGACCGTGTGGACCTTCACCACCACCTTCTGGAGCGGGGCGGTCTTCACATGGAGCACCTTGACGGTGTTCTTATTGTTGTCCATCCCCAGGCCGATCTCGGTGATGATCCAGCCTGGATCGGCCTTGTAGGAGACCTCGGTGGAGGCGGTGCCGGCCTTGGCCGCGCGGGTATCGCCGCTCAGGAAGGTGGGGTTGGCGCTGTTGTCGGCGGGGTTGAGCTCCTGGTACCAGACCGTCAGGCCGCTCATGTTGTTGCCATCGGCGTCGGCGCCCACCCCCACGGCGGCCACGCCCCGCAGCGGGTTTCCGTAGCTGTCCTGTACGGAGAGGGGGATGTTGACGTCCTTCTCCATGTGGTGGTCGCTGTTTGCCCAGATCTCCGTGGTGGTGTTGGTGGACAGATCCAGCACGTGCAGCACGGCGCGGGAGATCTTCTTGCTGGTGACCGAGGCGCCATAGCCCACCACCACCTGGGAGGTCGTGGCCAATCGCAGCGTGATGTCGGGGGTGGCGCCCACCGTGCAGGCCACCTTCTCGGCGCTGGCGTTCCACTGGAGGGCGTAGGTGGCCGGCACCGGACTGCCGGCCTGCTGCAGGGCCCGGTTCATCGCCGCGGTGAGGGCCTGCTGGCGAGCGGGCGCTGTGGCCAGCGAGGCGAGGGGGATGAGGGCGCCCTCGTCCTTGGGGAAGTCGATCATCACCCAGTTGCCCTGGTTGAGGCTGGCGGCCCAGGCCTGGTAGGTGTCGCCTGCCACCACCGGATCGCCGCCAAAGACCCGCAGCACGGCGTTGGACTGGGAGGACGAGCCGAGACGGTCGGTGGTGGTGGCGCCGGTGGCCTTGCCATTGTAGGCCAGGTAATTGGCGTTCACCTCCACCTCGGCCTGGGCGGTGGTGCGGGCGTTGAGCATCGAGACGCTCTGACTGTACTCGTTGAGCCCGCCGAAGATGGCCTTGGCCAGCACATGGGTGCCATAGGTGGCGATGACCTTGTCGGGATCGGTGTCTCCGTTGATGTCGCTGTTGGCCTGCGGGCTCAGCATGCCCTGGAGTTGGGTCAGGGTGTAGGGGAGGGTCAGCTCATAGGTGCGCACGATCGAGCGCTGGGCGATCGACTTCATCAAGGCGCTGGAGTCATAGCCGAGCGAGAAGCCCGCCCGCACCGAGGCGCCGAACATCGCGCTGCGGTAGCTGCCCTCCACGCCGAAGCTGTAGGTCTGCACCGCCTGCTGGGCCTCGGCGTACTCGGTGCTCACCTGAAAGGTCTGATCGAGCACGGTGACCGCGCACTGGTCGGCCGGGTAGGTGTAGACGGTGCCCTGGAGGGTGATCTCGCCCAGTCCCTGGGTGTTGGGGAAGGTGAACAAGGCCGCGCTCAGGTTCACCGACTGACCGTTGGCGAAGTAGCCGGTGATGTTGTAGGGAAAGCCGATCAGGCCGGTGCCGGGCAGAGGAGAGGACATGGCAGGCTCCACGAAGAAGGCGGCGCCCTGCTCCTGACGCAGGGGCCCGCGGTTGAGGTCCGGCGTGTCTCGCCCGGACGCTCCTCTTCTAGCCAGGACCCCGATTTCATCCCATCAAACGCGATTGAAGGCGATTGCATCCCCTCAGCGCGGCGACAGACAGACCCCCAAGGCGCCGTAGCCCAGGCGCCGCTCGGTGTCGGAGACGAGACCGGCGTCGAGGCGCAGGCCCAGGAAGGTCGAGCCAAAGGCCGGACCGCGCAGCACCGGCACGAAGAGCCCCAGGCCCATCCCGCCCGCCAGGAAGGTGCCCTCCACCGGCGCCTCGGTGAGGAGCTCCTCGTTGGCGCAGACCTCGGCGCCCTCGCAGGCGCCCTGCGCGCCGTGGACGATGGCGTTGCCGCCCATCCAGAGGGGGCCCACCGCGAGGCTGCCCCGCGGATGCTGCAGGCTCAGGCCGGCCCAGGCCCAGCCCAGGTGCAGGCGCTCATTGGGGGCCTCGTAGACCGGCGACTGAAGCAGAGAGCCGGCGCCCGTGTCGTCGCCGCGCGCCCCGCCGTCGGCCCCGCCCACGATGCCCTGGTATCCGCCCTCGGCGAAGGCCCCGAGCCGCTCGGAGATCGCCACCTCGCCGCCCAGGCTGGCCCGCAGGCCGGCGCCGCCGAGCGCATCGCCTTGCACGCCGGCGGCGCCGCTGCCCTCGCCCAACCGCAGGGCCGAGGGCCCCATGAAGAGGCGCATGCCGTTGCCAGAGGGCTCGGTGGCGCTGGGCCCGGCCCCCTCGCTGGGCAGGACATGAACGGAGACGGTGGCCTCGCCGCCCACCACAAAGGCCTGACCGTTGAGGGTGTAGGCGCCGCGAGGCAGCAGGCCGTCGAACTGCCGGTGGAGGGTCAAGGCCCCCTGGGCGTAGGCCAGGGCGGCGCGGCGATCCGGCTCCAGGGGCGGATCGGCGGCGACCAGCCGGGCTTCGACCCCCTCGTCGGCCGAGAGTTGGGCCGCGCCATAGCCCTGCTCCAGATCGGCCAGCCAGGCCTTCACCTCGGGCGTGGCCAGGCGGGCCTGGGCCTTGCGGAGGCGGTCGCGCACATCGGCCGCGCGACCGGCGTCGCGGGCGGCCTGGGCGCCGAGGAGGTGGTCGTGGTGCGACAGCTCGACGCCCGGCTGCCCTTCGAGGGCGAGCAGGGCCTGATAGTCGGCCTCCACACCCTTCCAGGCGTTGCGGGCCGCGAGACGGAGCATCTCATCGGCGAGGCGGCGGTGCTCGGCCTGCGCAGCCGTCAGCGGCGCCGCCTCTGCGCCGAGGGGGGCGAGGCCGAAGGCCAAAGAGAGGGCCGTCCAAGCGGCGTGACGGTTCATCGCGACTCCGGTGCGCAGCTTAGCACCGGCGGGTGTGCTTACCCATCCGGGTCAGCGCAGGCCCATCGCCAAGAGCAGGGCGGCGATGGCCTGCAGGGTCCGGTGAGGGTGCTCGGTGAGCGGGCCGGGGAGCCCATCGTAGGCGACCGGCCCCGTCGCGGCCTCGACGAGGCGGCGGGCGTGATCGGTGTAAGAACCGTGTACATGATCGGGGTCGCCCTGCAGGCGGCGGTAGGGCACGCCCAACCGGCCGATCAAGGCGACGGGCTCGATCTCCGCCCAGGGGTGGTCGGCGAAGGGGCTGGGCAGGGGGTGTTGGGCGGGGGCCTGGAGCGAGAAGCGGTCGGCGGGGCCCTCGACGTCGAGCAGGGCGTCGGGGCGATGGCCCCGGGCGGCGGCCTGGAGCACCGGCACGATCCCCGAAGACCAGCTCAGGGCCAGGATCGGCCGCCCCTCGGCGCGGGCCCGGTCGAGCAGGGCTGTCCAGTCGGCGCGGGCCTCCGGGCCCCCCGGGCGCGGGTCAAACAAGGGCCCTGGCGCGCTGTCTCCGGTGCCCGACCGATCGAAGAGAACGGTGGCGAGCCCCATCTCGGCGAGGTCGGCGGGACGGATGCCCAGGGGGCGCAGGCCCAGGCGGCGCCCGCCCAGCAGGCCGCCCGCGCTGACCAGCACCAGGGCGCGGGCGTCGGCGGGGCCCAGGCGGCTCCAGGCGATCGTGCGGCCGGCCAGGTCCAGGCGCTCGAAGGGTGGGCCCGACCGCGCGCGGCGCAGGCGCTCCTGGGCGCGCTGGCCCGCCGCCCTCCACGGCTCGGCCGCGCGGTGGGCGAGGCGACGCAGGCGCAGGCCCAGGTCGGAGGGGGGCGGCGCGTGGGGGCTCTCCACGGGCGGTGGCAGGGGGAGGCTGCCAGCGGTGACCACGCGCCCATCGAGGTAATCGAAGAGCGCATCGAGGGCGGCGGCGGAGGGGCGCAGGCCGCCGGGCTCGGTGAGGTCGTGCTCGTGCAGGGTGAAGCCGAAGGACGCCGCCCGGCCCTGCACCAGGGCCTCGCAGCGACGGAGGCGGGCGAAGGCGCGGTCGAGGGGCCCGCGGGCGCCCTGGGCGTCGTAGAGCCCCCACTCTTCGGGGCGCACGGTGGGGGCGCGCACCACCAGGCCCTGCTCCCAACGCGGCAGCAGCCCCTCGTCGACGAAGCAGCGCTGGGGCCCCAGATCGGTGATCTGCTGGAGTCCCTGGGCCCGGGCCTGGGCGAGGAGGCCGGCGCGGCCGGCGGGGCCGGCTTGGAGCAGACCCGGCGCGCCGACGGTGGGTGAGACGCCAGCGCTCCGTAGCGCCTCGATCACCGCGGCGAGGCCCCGGCCATGGGCGTGCAGGCCCACCTCATGGCCCGCGGCGACCAGGGCGGGCAGCAGGCCGCCGCGACAGGCGCGAGCCCCCTGGGCGCGCAGGCGCAGGCTCAGGCGGGCGCCGCGGGCCTCTGCGCCAGCGGCCAGGGTGCGAAGCAGGGACGGCAGGTCGGCGAGGGCGCTCGCGAGCCGATCGTCGACGTGCAACTCGGCCCAGACGGGCGCAGCCCCCAGCCCGGCCGGCGCGCTCAGTGCAGCACTTCGACCGTGTAGCCGCTGGGACCGTAGCGCAGGACCTGGAGCAGCTTGGGCATCGTGTCGTTGGCCCGCGGCGTGCGACCGACCCACATCAAGTAGGTGCCGCCGTCCTTGGTGAAGGCGATCGGCGCCGCACCCTTGGCGGGGTCGTCGTAGGGGATGTTGGTGGCGTAGTAGCGGCGCTCGCCGTTGATCTCGTCCACCACGAAGCAGCTGTAGTCGCCCTTGCCGCCCGAGGCGCAGACGAAGCCCTCGATGTAGGGGTCGCCGTCCAGGTTGTAGAGGCTGCTGGTGACCACCTTGGCCTCGCCCGAGCGCAGCTTGTTGAGGTCGGCGCCCCAGATCGTCAGGGTCTCGGGGGGCACCGGCGCCGCGGCGACCGCGGTGGCGCCGTCGGGCAGCTCCAGCTTGGGGGTCACGCCGTCGCCCTCCATCTTCCAGCCGGCGGTCTTGTCGAGCGCCTTGCTGGCGGTGGTGCCCTCGGGCAGCTTGCCCTGGAGCCAGACCACCGCCGAGGGGACCTCGTTGAAGAGGCCAACGCGCACCTTGCGCCCCTCGGGGCCAAGAATGCTGACCTGCACCTTGTCGCCGCGGCCTGACTCCACCTTGACCTCAAAGCCGGCCGGCGGGGTGGTGGTCTGCTTGAAGACCTCGGCCATCGGGGTCTGGGGGGCCTTGGCCTCGCCAAAGCGCCAGTAGAAGCTGCCGCCCGGGGCCAGCACCTGGGCGCCGCCCAGGTTGGCGTAGGCGAAGCCGTCGTCCGACCAGCTCGCCGCTTCGGTGTTCATCGACATCATCGCGGTGCGGCCGTCGGTCCACAGGTAGGCGCGGCCGGCGACCTGGATGGCGACGGCGGCCGGGGTGGGGATGATGTCGGCGTGAACCTTGGGCTCCACCTTGGCGGGCGCCGTCTCGGAGCTGGCCTGGGCCTTCTTCTTCTTCTTTTTCTTCTTCTGGGAGCAGGCGCCGCAGCCGGCGTTGAAGGCGAGGCTGGCCACGAGCAGGCCAAGGCCAAATTGCGAGAAGCGGGGCATGGGCGGTTCTCCTCCGCGCAGGGGGCGCGGGTTCCCAGGTGAGCAGGGATGCGAGGCGGCGGCGGCCTAACCGACGGCGCGCCGGACTGAATCAGGGGAAGAGGCGGGGGTGAAAGTGGAAGGCGCCGGGGGGCACCGCGACGCCGTAGCTGCGCGCCTGCTGGCTACGGGTCAGCGCGGCGGCCCCTTCGAGGAGGTTCCAGGCCACCTGGCGCGCCGTGCGGGCGCTGGCCGCCTCGAGGGGGCTGCCCTTGACCCAGGCGTTGAAGGCGCCCATCGCCGGGCCGCACCAGATCTGGTAGTCGGTGAGGCGGTCGGGGTTGCCGTCGATCGCCCAGCGGCTGGCGAGGCCCAGGTAGGAGCGGAAGACCAGGGCGAGCTGGTGGCGGGGCTCGCGCAGGGCGCGCTCGACCTGGGCCGGATCGCGCTGCTGCCAGAAGCGGGCCGTGCTCTGCCAGGCCTCGGCGAAGGGGGCGCGGAGCTGCTCGCGCTCCACCCGGGCTTGATCCTCGGCGGGGATGTCGCTCCAGGCCGGGTAGCGCCGGTACAGCTCGTACAGGCGCCGGGCGCGCACGCCGAACATGGTGCCGCGGCTCAGCACCTGCACCTCCACGCCCAACTCGAACATGTCGGCGGCCGGGGCCATCATCACGTCGGCCGGGCCGGCGGCGCAGAGCAGGGCGCGACCGGCCGGGGAGAGGCCCGACTCCACGCAGGCCTGGTTGACCGACCCGGTGAGGACATAGGCGGCGCCGAGCGCGAAGGCGGCGGCGACGCTGGCCGGCGCGCCCAGGCCGCCCGCGGCCCCGACCCGCACGGCCCGGGTGTAGCCCTGGGCCGCGCAGATCTGATCGCGCAGGCCGGCGATGACGGGAAAGAGCGCCACCAGGGGCTGGTTGTCGGTGTGGCCGCCGGAGTCGGCCTCGACGGTGATGTCTTCGGCCACCGGCACGCGGCGGGCCAGCGCCGCCTCTTCGGCCGTGAGCTTGCCGGCGCGCACGAGGCCGTCGAGGAGCTCGGCGGGGGCGGGCTCCAGGAAGCGCCGGGCCACCTCGGGCCGGGAGATCTTGGCGAAGACATGGGTCTGCCGCGCCACGCGGCCGTCGGGGGCCCGGCGCAGGCCGGCCGCCGAGAAGTGGACGATCGCCGGCGTGAGGGCCATGTAGGCGCTGGCGCTGACCCGACGCACCCCCTTGCGCAGGTAGAGCGCGGCGACCTCGGCCTCCAGGCGCGGCTCGTTCGGCGAGTGGATCAGGTTGGCCCCCCAGGGGGCACCGTCCACGCCGAGGGCAGCGATGATCTCGTCGATCCCAGCCTCCACCCGCTCGGCCGACAGACCCGCCGCGCCGAAGAAGCCGATGGCGCCGGACTCTGCGGCGGCGATCACCAGTCTTGGCGTGGTGATGCCGTTGGCCATCGCGCCGATGATGTAGGGGAAGCGCGTCGCGTGGCGCTCTTGGAAGCTTCGGTCGCCCAGCCACTCCGGAAAGAGCGGCGGCAGCGAGGCCAGGACCGGCAGCCCCCCGGCGCTGGGCCCGCTGACGGCCCCCCGCCGGTCATCGGGGCCACGGACGATCCACAGGGGCTCCCGCACGGCGTGCAGGGCAGCGATGAGCTCGGCGCCGCGCGTGGCGACGGCAGGGGTGCTGGACATCGGGCGAGGCTATCCCGCCGGCCGGCGGCGAACATCACCCGCGCCACGCGCCGCCGCACCAAGCGGCGTCTGCGCGGCCGCGGCCTCCACAAGGCCCATCCTCGCGGGGGTCTACAAAAGCCTTGCACAGCCCCATTGACGGCAGACCCCGCGGCGTGGCTACCATGCCGCCGTTTTTTCGACGGACTCGGAATGCCATCACCCCAAGTTGCTCCCGGATCGCGCGGCTACATCATCCCCATCGGCGGCGCCGAGGACAAGATGAGCGGCCGCCTCATCTTGAAGCGCTTCGCCGAGCTCTGCGGCGGCGCCAGCGCGCGCATCTGCGTGATCCCCACCGCCAGCCAGCTCGCCGACACCGGCCAGCGCTACACCGACGTCTTCCGCTCGCTGGGCGTGCGGCAGATCGACGTGTTGCCCTACCAGGGCCGCCCCGACACCGAGCGGCTGGACTGGCTGGAGACCCTGGGCGAGGCCACCGGCATCTTCTTGACCGGGGGCAGCCAGCTCCGGCTCTCCACCATCCTGGGCGGCACCCCGGTCGCCTCGCTGATCCGGCGGTTGAACGCCCGCGGGGTCCACGTCGCCGGCACCTCGGCGGGGGCTGCCTTCGTGAGCGAGCACATGATCGCCTTCGGAAAGGAGGGCGCTACGCCGATCGCCGGGCAGGTGACCCTGGCGCCAGGGCTCGGCCTCTCGAACCGCGTGATCGTCGATCAGCACTTTCGCGAGCGCGATCGCATCGGCCGCCTGATGACCGCCCTGGCCTACAACCCCTTCGCCGTCGGGCTTGGCCTTGACGAAGACACGGCCGCCTTCATCAACCGCGACAACGTGGTGGAGGTCGTCGGCAGCGGCGGGCTCACCATCCTCGACGTCTCGGCCCTGGAGTACTCCAGCATGGCCCAGGTCGACGAGGGCCAGCCGGTGCAGCTCGTGGGCGTGCGCCTGCATGTGCTTAGCAACGGCGGCACCTTCGACATGGACTCCCGAAAGGCCGCCCCGGGCCCCGTGGGGGGCTAAGGCTCCCGGCGCGCCGATCCGTGACTTCAAGTGTCCCCGCTTGGAGTTGAAGATGCGCACCGCCCTTGTCCTCTCTGGTCTCGCCCTCTCCCTCGTCGCCTGCGAAGAGGCCGGCTCTGCCGCGCCGGAGGTGAGCGCCGACGCGCTCACGGTCGGCTCTGTCGACGTCGAGCTCGTGGTGAACAATGGCGCCGAGACCAGCCGGTCGAAGACGGTCTCGCTCACCTTTGTCTCGGACAACCCGGGCGAGCTGGCCGAGGTCTGTATCAGCAACACCGAGACCTGCACGGACTGGCAGCCCTATGCCAACACGATCCGCTGGACGATGGCCGGCGAGGGCCCCCGCGAGGTCTTCGCCTGGGTGGCAACGATGGACGGGGAGGAGAGCGCCGAGCCCCTGGTGGCCTCGATCTGGGTCGACAGCACCAAGCCGGTGGACGGCATGGTCACCGCCGTGCGCACCGGCGGCCGGGTGAGCCTCTCCTGGGATGGCTACATGGACGCCGGCAGCGGCATCTCCCGCTACAAGGTGGTCTACAGCGTCGGCGGCGCGCCGGCCTCCTGCAGCGTCGGCACGCCGCTGTACGCGGGCCCCCTCTCCTCGGCCTCGCACAAGATGCCGGTGATGGGCACCGGCTACGGCTACCGGGTCTGCGCCATCGACGACGCCGGCAACATGAGCACCGGCTCCACCACGGTGGTCTCCGGCTAAGCCCGGCGCGCCTACAGGCGGATGAGCGAGTCTTCGGTGACCGCGAAGACCTCGCGGATCTCGTAGACCCGCTCGTTCAGGGTGAAGGTGCCCGACAGGGTGCCATAATACTGGTTGAAGTCTGTCTCGGCCAGCCAGGCCTCGCCGGTGAGGTCGCGGCGGTGGTTCTGGGGGACAAAAGCGAGATCGAGGCCGGTGCCCGTGATCGTCCAGTCGCTGGTCTCGGCCGTGTCTTCGTCCTTGGTGTAGGCGAAGCGCACCTCGTCGATCTTGCCGTAGTCATCGCCCACCCAGACCGGGTGCTTCTTGGCGTCGACGAAGGGCCGCGCCTCTTCGCGGTCTTCGCCGAGGATGAGCGAGAAGGGAAACACAAGGCCGGTCTCGACCTCGGTGGCGAGGCCCTGGGCGCTGATCCAGTTCCAGTTCTGTTCATGCCGCTGGTGGCCCAGGGTGCGGTCATAGCCGGCATAGGCGCCGGGCTGCAGGTGGTGCTTCTTGTCGTGGATCGACAGCACCATGTCCTGCACCTTCAGGTTGCCCCAGGTCTGGTAGCTGCCATGGCCCTCGTGGAAGCGGGTGACCTGGTAGAAGGGCAGCGCGAAGATGGGGTAGGCCTCGCCCTCCAAGGAGAGGGGCCCGGCGTGGACATCGGCCACAAAGCTGCCGTCTTCGCCGAGCGTGAGGGTGGAGCCGGTGTTGGGGTCAAAGAAGGTGGTGTGGGCCTCGTCCACCTCGACCTTGTTGTCGTCAAAGAGGGCGGTGAGCGAGACGTCGTGCAGCTCGCCGCTGGCCTTGTCGACGGCGAGCAGGGCCACGTTGCTGGCGGTGTTGAGGTCGGCGATGTTGGCGACCACATACCAGTCTGGATCGTCGATGGTGAGGTGCAAGAAGCGCTTGCGGTCGCCCTCGGGGGCGTCGGCGTCGTCGAGGTTGAGCACGTCGATGGGGCCGTCGAACCAGCCGCCCTGGTACTGCCCGTCGCCATCGATCAGGCTCTCGGGCGGGGCGCGCAGCTCCAGGAGCTTGTCGGCGCTGAGGTCGACCGTCTCGGGGACACAGCCAAAGGCGAAGATAAACAGAGCGACCATCAGAAGCTCCCTCCAAAGGCGAGGCGGGGTCCGCCGCCGAAGGCGCGGTAGCTGCCCATCAGATCGGCGCCGAGGTGGGCGTGGAGGTGGCCCTTGTGCCACACCGCCCCGCCCTCGCCGCGGGCGATCGGCAGCACGGGGGCAGGGCCGCCGAAGCGGGCGCTGGCCCCAAGGCTGCTGTAGGGGGCCCAGGTGCCCTCGCCCCAGGCGCGGGTCCAGCGCAGCTCGGGCCCGTAGAGGTGGTCGACGCCAGCCAGGGTGAGGAAGGCGTGGTCGACGACGCCCACCTCCAGGCCCCGCCACTGGGCGGAGACGCCGAGCTCCGGCGCGGTGAGCGTGATGCCGGCGGCGGGGTTGTGAACGAACCACAGCCCGCTGGTGGCCCGAAGCTGCCAGTCGGCGGCCCCGGCCTGCGCAGCCGTGGAGAGGGCGAGGAGGGTGGTGAGCAGCATGGCGGGAGTCTACGCAGGATCAGGCGCCAGCGCCAACCGGCGGCGCCGGGCCCCCCAGGTTAGCCGGGGGCTCGCTGGAGGTGCCGTGATGCTCGCTCTCCTCGCCGCGCTGGGTGCGGCCCATGCCCAGGACGCCGTGGCGATCGAGGTTGTCCGCAAGGGGCAGCTTGGACAGTCGCAGCCGGCGCTGGTGGTCAAGGCCAACCAGGAGGCCCGGCAGCTCAACGTCTCCCTGAGCTGCGGCGGCAAGCCGATCTCCCGGGGCGGGCCGGCGGCGGCGGGCTCTTCGGTGACGCTGCCGATCGAGCTTCCCGCCGGGTCCCACCGCTGCAAGGGCTCGCTGTCGGTCGAGCTGGCCGACGGCAGCGCGGGCGAGATGCCGCTCTCCTTCGAGGTGGAGGTGCTGCGGCCCTTGGGGGTGGCGGTGGCCCGGGAGAGCATCCACCTGGGCGACGGGCGCCTCGCTGCGACCCTGGACCGGCCGGCCCGACAGGTGACGGTGCGGGCCTGGAACGCCGATGGCGCCTTGCTCGGCGAGGGCACCGCCCCGGCGCAGGGGGTGGCCGCGGGCCAGCCGATCGAGGTGCGCTTTGGCACTGGCGCCGACCTCGCCCGCCTGGAGGTGATCGGCACCGACGCCGACGGCTTCACCTCGGCGCTGGATTTGTTTCCCTGGAGCTACAACATTCCGCACGAAGACCTGATCTTCGCCAGCAATTCGGCGCTGATCGATCCGGCCGAGGCGCCCAAGCTCCAGAGCGCGCTGGCCGAGGTCAACAAGGTGGTGGCCCGCTACGGCAAGCTGGCGCCGGTCAAGCTCTACATCGCCGGCTACACCGACACCGTCGGCGACAACGCGCACAACCAGGCGCTGAGCGAGCAGCGGGCGGCCTCCATCGCGCGCTGGTTCCGGGCCCAGGGCTTCTCGGGGCCGATCGCCTACCAGGGCTTTGGCGAGCGGGCCCTGGCCCTGCCCACCGCCGACGGGGTCGACGAGGCCCGCAACCGCCGGGCGCTCTATGTCGTGGCGGCCGACGAGCCGGCGATCAGCGCGGAGCTGCCGGGGGCGAGCTGGAAGCGGCTGTAAGGGGGATGGCGGCGGCCTCGAGGCGGGCCAGCAGATCCTTGCTGGGAATGACCTCGGCAAAGAGGATCACCTGGCGGGAGAGGTCGGCGGGCACGCCCTTCTCGCCGAGGAGTCGCTTGGAGACGGCCAGGAGCACATGGGCCGGCGTGCTGGCGAGGCGGCGCTCCAGGCTGGACTTGCGCCAGTAGCCGAGGATGTCGAGGAAGGCGACGCGGCCGTCTTTCTCAAAGCGGAGATCGGGGATCAGCAGCTCCTGGCCGGGTAGCTGGACGAGCTCGCCGGGCGACAGCGCCCAGCCATTGTTCAGCTCGGTCCAGCGCTCGATCAGCAGCTTCTCGGGCTGGGACTGCCAGGTGCCGCGGTCCTCCCAGGGGCAGGTGAGGCCCTGGGCGGCGCTGAGGGTGAGCGTCTTTTCGGCCTCGCGGGGGCCCCAGAGCAGGGTGGCGCTCATCGTCCAGTCGCCGCCCAGTTGAACAATCGCCGGCAGGAAGCTGGCGAGCTGCTTTCCGTAGCGGGTGGACTGAGAGAGCAAGCTGGCCGGGCCGTCGACCTCCAGGCGCAGGGCGCTGCCCTCGGGGCGCAGGCGAAAGAGCAGCTCGCAGAACTTGAGGTGGCGAAAGAGCTGGCGCAGGCGCTTGGGCTCGGGGCGAGAGAGCACCACGACGAGGCGGGTGGCCCGCAGCAGCAGCGACTGAACGAGCACGAGGTTGTAGCGCTCGATCAGCGCCGCCTCGTCGCGGGGGCCGTCGTAGGCGCTGAGCACCTGGGCCTCGGGGAGATCGGCGTACAGCGCCTTTTCGAGGTCGAGCGCCGTCCAGGGGGCGCCGTCGGGGCGCGGCGGGTAGGTGGCGGCGGCCTCGGCCAGGAGCTGGTGGGCGGTGGGCGGGCCGCCGACCTCGGGGGAGAGGGCCAGGGGGCCGCGCCGGGCGGCCTCGGCGAAGAGGGCGAGGCGCAGGGCGGCGGGCTCGACCGGCGAGACCGTCTCGAAGTCGCAGCGATCAAAGAGCACCTTGGCGAGGCCGCGGATCAGCTTGTGATCGGTCTCGTCGCCTTCGACCTCGGCCAGGGCCTCCTCGATCTGTCCACGGCTCCAGCCGGCCTGCACGGCGGGGAGGAAGACCGCCAGCACCTCGGCGGCGCGGGCGCAGGCCTCCTCGGAGTCGACGGAGATGTAGGCCGGCAGCAGGGCGGCGCCCTTGGTGCGGGCGCGCAGCAGATCACTGGTAAGCATCGTGCTTCCGGCGGCGGGCGCTGGTGCCCACCTCGGCGGTGTTGGCCGCCACGAGCTCGTAGAGGGTGGCCTGCTTGCCGGCCTTGGGGCGCAAGATGCGGCCGAGGCGCTGGACATGCTCGCGAACGGTGCCCGTGCCCGACATGACGATGGCGACCTCGGCGGCGGGCAGGTCGACCCCTTCGTTCAAGACCCGGCTGGTGGCGAGGGTGGGCAGGGTGCCGGCCTCAAAGGCGTCGAGGATGGCGCGGCGGTCTTTGACATCGGTGTGGTGGGTGATGCAGGGCACCAGCAGCCGGCGACTGACCGTAAAGGCGGTGGCGTTGTCGTGGGTGAAGATGATCGCGCGCCGGCCGGCCTCTTCGCGCAGCAGGCGGGCCACTGTTTGCAGCTTCTGCTCGGTGCCATGGGCGATGCGGCGGCTCTCCTGGTAGGCGGAGAAGGCGGCGCGGCCCTCGCGGCTGCGGGCCGAGACGCGCAGGAACTGCTGCCAGCCCCCCGGGCCGCGCAGGTTGAGGTTCTGGGCCACCAGAAAGTCGGTGAAGAGCTTGCGGTGGCGCTGGTAGGCCTCGGTCTCGTCGGGGGAGAGCTCGATCAGCAGGCGGATGGTCTCGTAGTCGGCGAGGAACTCGCCGGCGAGTTCGGTGATGCCGCGCTCGTAGACGACCGGGCCCACCACATGCTCGACGTCTTCGTGGCGGCCGTCCTGTCGCTCCCAGGTGGCGGTCAGTCCCAGTCGAAAGGGGGCCAGCGCGCTCTCGGCGGCGCGCAGGTAGCCGGGGGCGGCGAGGTGGTGCACCTCGTCAAAGACGATCAGGCCGAAGCGATCGCCATAGCGGTGCAGGTGCAGGAAGGCCGAGTCGTAGGTGCTGACGGTGAGCGGCAGCACCTCGTGCTGGCCCCCGCCCAGCACGCCGACAGCCTGGCCAAAGGCCGTCTCCAGGCGCCGGGCCCACTGGGCGACGAGGTCCAACGTAGGGGCGAGCACCAGGGTGGGCCGCCGGGTGCTGGCCATCGCCAGCTCGGCCACGAAGGTCTTTCCGGCGCCGGTGGGCAGCAGGATGGCGCCGCGCCGGCCGGCGGCGACCCAGGCCTCCACGGCGGCCTGCTGGTAGGGGCGCGGGCTGCGGGCCTCGGTGGGCACCAGCGGCAGGGGCTCCCAGGTGCGGGCCTCGTCGAGGAAGGGGGCGCCGGCGGCGATGGCGGCGCGCACGGTGTCGGCGTAGAGCCAGGCGGGCGCGCGGGGGCAGCCCACCCGGTCGTCGTCGACGAAGCCCGGCGGCAGCTCGCCGACGGTGGCCCCCTCGGCGAGGAGGGTGCCCGCGTGGAAGCGGAGGCGGCGTTGGGGGGTGGGCGGCATCGGGCCGCGAATGTCGCCCGGGTGGGGGGTGGCGTCAAGGCGACCCGCCCGCGCGGGCCGGATCAGCCGCGCAAGAGGCCATGCAGGCTGAGCAATTGCAGGGCCTCGCCCACCGTGCGAGGGCTTGGGCCGGCGATCTGCCTCAGTCGGTCGAGCAGGGCGGCAGAGGCGGGCTCGCGGCGCCAGTCGGCGCCCTCGCGGGCGGCCTCGGCGAAGGCCCGGCCTTTCACCGAGACCTCGTGGTCGACGGCCTCCACCGCGGCCTCGATCTTCGAGAAGGCGGCCATCTTCTTGCCGTCCCAGCGCACCTCCCAGCGGTCCTTGCGGCCGGGCTTGCCGGTGGCCTCGACCCGGATCTCGCTCTGTCGCCCTTTGTACAGGATGTGCAGGGCGAGGCCGCGGGCGCCGAGGGAGCACCAGCCGTTGCCGGAGATGGCGCGGATGTCGGGGGCCACGGCGGTCTTCAAGGGGTCGAAGGCAGCGGCGCGGTCCTTGATCTCCTGGAGCGTGATGCTGCCGGCCTCCAGCTCAAAGCCGGGCAGGTCAAAGGGCAGCCGGCGCAGGTAAGCGGCGGCCTCGCGGGGGTCCTCGCCTTGGAGCTCGACGTTGCGGGGGATGCCCCAGAGCACCGGCAGCGTGACCAGGGGCAGGTCGCTCGAGTCGACGAAGTCGAGGATCAGGCAGTCTTTTTTGTTTGGGGCGGGGCGGGTGCCGCGGCCCACACACTGCACATAGACAGACTGGCTGCGGGTGGGGCGGGCCATCGCCACGCAGGACACACCCGGGTCGTCAAAGCCCTCGGTGAGCACGCCGACGTTGGTGAGCACCGCGAGCTCGCCGGCGGCGAAGCGCTGCAACACCGCGGCCCGATCGGCGGGAGGCAGGTTTCCGTGGATGAGGTCGGCCCGCAGGCCGAGGCGGCGCAGGGCCAGGGCGAGGTGGCGGGCATGTTCGACGGTGACACAGAAGGCGATGGTGCGCCGGTCGCGGGCCAGCTCCAGGATCGAGCGGGCCACCAGGGCGTTGCGCTCCTCGATGTCGACGCGGGCTTCGAGCTCCTCGGGCTCGTAGTCCAGCGCCTCGCCGGAGACCGACTGCAGGGCCGCGGCGGTGTTGACGCGAAAGCCGCGCAGGGGCACGAGGTAGCCATCGTCGACCATCTGGACGAGGCTGCGGCTGTAGACCACCTCCTCGAAGACATCGGAGAGGGGCACGCCGTCGGCGCGCTGGGGGGTGGCGGTGAAGCCCAGGAGGGTGCCGGTCCAGTCGGGGTCGAAGACGCCGAGCCCGCGCAGCACCCGGGAATTGTCTTCGGCGGTGGCGTGGTGGCACTCATCGTAGACGATGAGGCCGAAGTCGCGGCCGGTGACGAGGCCCATCAGGCGGGCCTCGCCGAGGCTGCGGATCGAGGCCACCACCACCCGGGCGGTGCCGGCGGCCCGCTGGCTGGCCACCTCCAGCCCGACCACCTCCGCGCCGCCCAGGCCGAGCTCTTGCAGCGTGCGGCGCACCTTCTCGGCGGCCTGGCTGAGCAGCTCGGCGCGGTGGGCCAGCACCAGCACCGGCCGGCGGGCCAGGGCGGCGAGGCGGGCGAAGATGACGGTCTTTCCAGCACCGGTGGGTAGGCAGACCACCTGCCGGCGCACCCCGCGCTTGCGGGCAGCGATGATCGCCGTGATGGCCTCTTCCTGGTAGGGGCGCAGGCGTAGGGTGGCGCTCATGGGCTCTCCTGACGCGGCGGCTATGCGATCGGCCCGGCGCTGCCCAGGACAGCGGTTGTCCGCTTGGATAGGCGGCGCCGATGAACCCCGCCCACGAGCAAAACCGCGCCTCCTGGAACGCCGTCACCCCGGCCCACAACCGCCACAAGGGCGATCAGGCCGCCTTCCTCCGCGCAGGGGGCAGCACGCTGTTCCCCGAGGAACAGGGCCTGCTGGAGCCCGTCCAGGGCCTGCGCGGCGTTCATCTGCAGTGCAACTGCGGGCAAGACACCTTGTCGATCGCGGCGCTGGGGGCCGAGATGGTCGGGGTCGACATCGCCGATGAGGCGGTGGCCTTCGCCCGCGGCTTGAGCGCCCTAAGCGGCATCCCAGCGCGCTTTGAGCGCTCCGACGTCTTCGACTGGCTGGAGCACACCGAGGCGCGCTTCGACTTCGCCTTTGCTTCCTACGGGGCCACCGGCTGGCTGTCGGACATCGGCCGCTACGCGCGGGGGCTGCGGCGCATCTTGAAGCCGGGCGGGCGCTTTGTCTATGTCGAGTTCCACCCGGCGGTCTTTGTCTTTGATGACCAGTGGCGGCCGGCCTACCCCTACTCCACGGCGGGGGCCGATCCCATCATCGAGGCGGAAGGGGTGACCGACTACGTCGGCCGCTCGGAGGGGGCTCTCGGCGGAGATGGGCGTCCGGCCGAGCCCTTCACCAACCCGCACCCCTCGGTCTCCTTCGCCTGGGGCATCGGCGACATCCTGGGGGCGATGCTGGGGGCGGGGCTGCGCATCGAGCACTTCGCCGAGTACCCCTACGCCAACGGCTGGAAGGGCTTTCCCGGCATGGTGCCCTTGCCGGGGCGGCGCTGGGGGCCGGGGCCGGGGCAGCCCCAACTCCCCTTTATGTACAGTCTGGTGGCGACTAGCCCGCCTTGATCTCGGTCCAGACCTGGTCCCAGGCCGCCGCGTTGGCGCCGAGGTCCTTCTGGTACTCCACCAGCGCCTTCTGGGCCCCTTCGGGCATGCGGGTGGGGTTGGTCATCAGCGGCAAGGCCGCCTCGTTCGGGCTGCCGTAGCCCGTGCCGCTCGCCAGCTTGGCTGCCACCTCGGGGCGCATGATGTAGTCGAGGAAGGCGTGGGCCGCGTTCTTGTGCGGGGCGCTCTTGGGGATGACCATGCTGTCGGTCCAGATCGAGGCGCCTTCCTTGGGGAGCACCCAGCCGATCTCGGGGTTCTCGCGGGTGGCCTGGGCGGTGTCACCATCCCAGAGCATGGCGATCAGCACGTCGCCGGCGATGAGCGAGCTCTTCACCGGGCCGGAGATGTAGGACTGGAGGTTGGCCTTGGCGAGCAGGGCGTCGGCCTTGGCCTGGGCCAGCTCGGCGGCGTCGATGGAATTGAGCGACTTGCCGCGGAACTTGAGCCAGCCGCCGATCACGTCGCGCATGTCGTCCATCTGGGTCATCTTGCCCTTGTACTGGGCATCCTGGAAGACGGCCCAACTGTCCACGGGGCCCTTGACCCGGTCCTTGCGGTAGGCGATGCCGGTGATGCCCCAGAGCCAGGGCATGGTGAACAGACCGCCCGGGTCGTAGGGGACATCCTTGAAGGCGGCGAGGATGTTCTTGACGTTGGGCGTCTTGGCGTGGTCGATCTTCTCGATGAGGTCGAGGGCGCGCATCACCTCGACGGCGTAGCCCGAGGGGCAGACGAGGTCGTAGGTGCTGGCCCCCGACTGGAGCTTGGCGACGGCCTCCTCGTTGGACTCGTAGGTGTCCACCACCACCTTCACGCCGGTCTCCTTCTCGAAGTTCGGCACCGTGTCTTCGGCGAGGTAGTCCGACCAGATGTAGATGTTCAGCTCCTTCTCCATCACCGGGGCGGGGGCCGCGCCGCCGGGGCCGGGGGTGGGGCCGCCCTCCAGCCTGGAGGGCTCAGGCTTCTTCTCGTCGCCGCCGCAGGCGGAGAGAACGGTGCCGATGGTCGACAGACCCATGCCCATCAGCAGGGCGTCGCGCACAAAGCGGCGGCGGTCGATGCGGCCTTCGAGCAGCTCGCCCACGAGGGCGACAGACTCACGATCCTTGGAATTCGACACGGGCTCTCCTGGGCGCGCGGCTCAGTCTTCGATCACGCGCTTGTCTTGTTGGGCGAAGCGCTCGGCGGCCCAGATGAGCGCGGCCGTCACGAGCAGGATGAGGGTGCTGATGGCGTTGATGGTGGGCTCGACGCCCTTGCGGACCATCGTGTAGACGACCACCGGCAAGGTGGAATTGCCCGGCCCGCTGACCAGCGAGGTGATGACATAGTCATCAAAGGACATCGTGAAGGCCAGCAGGGCGCCCGAGAGGATGCCCGGCCAGAGTTGGGGCACGGTCACCCGCCAGAAGGTGGTCCACTCGTCGGCGCCGAGCATCATGCTGGCCTCTTCGAGCGAGCGATCCATGCCTTCGAGGCGGGCCCGAACGACGATCACCACAAAGGAGATGTTGAAGGCGATGTGGGCGATGAGGATGGTGGACAGCCCAAGCTGCACGCCGAGCAGGCCAAAGAGCAGCAGCAGCGAGATGCCCACCACGATCTCCGGCGTCACCACCGGCACGTAGATCAGGCTCTCCAGCAGCGTCTTTCCGGCGAAGCGGTGCCGGGCGAGGCCCAGGGCGAAGAGGGTGCCCAGCAGGGTGGAGGCCGCCGTGCTGAGCAGGCCGATCAGCACGCTCTGCTTGAGGCCGGCCAGGATGTCGGGGCGCTCGAAGAGCCGGGCGTACCAGTGCAGGGTGAAGCCCTTCCAGTCCACGCTGTACTTCGAGTCGTTGAAGCTGAAGACCATCAAGACCGCGAGCGGGGCGTGCAGAAAGAGGTACACCGCCGCGGCGATGGCCTTGACCCAGGTGGGGCTGTGGCGGATCATCGGGCCGCTCCGGGGGCGTCGTCGCGGACGCGAAGCCAGACGACGACCGCCAGCAGCACCACCGCCATCATGATGAAGGAGGCGGCCGAGCCAAAGGGCCAGTTGCGGGCGGCCATGAACTGGTTCTGTACGAGGTTTCCGATCATCATCTGCTTGGCGCCGCCCAGCAGGTCGCTGGTGAGGAAGCTGCCGAGCGAGGGGATGAAGACGAGCAGGCAGCCGGCGGCCATGCCCGGGGCGGCCAGGGGCAGCACCACGCGCACAAAGCGCGCCAGGGGCCGCGCGCCGAGCACCTCGGCGGCTTCGAGCAAGGCGGGGTCGAGCTTCTCAAGGCTGGTGTAGATCGGCAGCACCATAAAGGGCAAGAATCCGTAGACGAGGCCCACCACCACCGCGAAGGGGGTGTAGAGCATCGAGATCGGCTCTTCGATGAGCCCCATGCCGACGAGCAGGCTGTTGATGAGCCCGCTGTCGCGCATCATGAAGATCATGGCGAAGGTGCGCACCAGAAAGCTGGTCCAGAAGGGCAGCACCACCAGAAAGACAAGGAAGTTACGCCACTTCGTGGCGTTGGCGATCACCCAGGCCACCGGAAAGCCGAGCAGGAGGCAGAAGACCGTGGCCAGCAGGCTGTAGCCCAGGGTGCGGCCCAGGATCTCCAGGTAGAGGCCGTCCATGAAGCGGACGTAGTGCTCGGTGGTGAAGCCGAGCTCGGCACCCCCGTAGGTGCCGCGCGGCATCAGGCTGTAGCCCAGCATCAGCAGCAGGGGAACCAGAAAGAAGAAGCCCAGGTAGACCCCCCCTGGGGCGATCAGCGCGGTGCCGGCGCTGCCGGGGCGCCGGCCGAGCCAGGCGAAGAAGCGACGCCGCAGCGCGGTCACTCGGCCTCCAGCACGCAGGAGTCGGCGACGGGCCAGACGGCCTGCACCGGCGTGCCGGGGCTCAGGGGGTAGGGGTTGCGGAGCTGGCCCTCGTTGCGGCTGGCCACGGTGAGCACGCCGCCGCCGGGCAAGGCGACGCGCACATGCAGCATCTCGCCGCGGTAGATGAGCGACTCCACCACGGCCGACAGCGCGTTTTCATGGGCGGCGGGCGCGCCGGGCTGCAGGTGCAGGCGCTCGGGGCGGATGGCGATCTGGCCGGCGGCGCCGACGGTGAGGGTGTCGCGGCGGGGCACGCGGAAGGTGCTGCCATTGGCGTGGCGCAGGGTGGCCCAGTCGCCCTCGACCCCCTCCACCACCCCGTCGATGAAATTGGACTCGCCGATGAAGCGCGCGACAAAGGCGGTGCGCGGCTGCTCGTAGATCTGCGCGGGGCTGCCCAGTTGGGCCACGCGGGCGTTGTCCATCACCGCGATGCGGTCGGACATCGTCAGCGCCTCTTCCTGGTCGTGGGTGACATAGATGAAGGTGATGCCGAGCTGGCGATTGAGCTGCTTGAGCTCGATCTGCATCTCCTTGCGCAGCTTGAGATCGAGGGCGCCGAGCGGCTCGTCGAGGAGGAGGATCGGCGGGCGACAGACGAGGGCCCGGGCCAGGGCGACGCGCTGACGCTGGCCGCCGGAGAGCTGGCCGGGCACGCGCTGGGCGTAGGTGGCGGCGTCGAGGCGCACCATCTTCATCGCCTCGGCCACCCGCGGCCCGATCTCGGCGCGGGGCACCTTGCGCTGCTCCAGGCCGAAGGCGATGTTTCGCTCCACCGTGAGGTGGGGAAAGAGGGCGTAGGACTGAAAGACCATGCCGAGGTTGCGGTCGTAGGGCCGCCTGCCGTTGACTACGGTGCCGTTGATGCGCACCTCGCCGCCATCCTCGTCGGGCTGCTCGAATCCGGCGATCAGGCGCAGGGTGGTGGTCTTTCCGCAGCCGCTGGGGCCCAACATCGAGAAGAACTCGCCCGGCTGAATCGAGAAGGCCACCGTGCGGACGGCCCGAAAGGCGCCAAAGGTCTTGGAGACCTGGATGAGCTCGACAGCGGGCGTAATGGGGGCTGAGGTCAACGGCGCTCCGGGGGGCCTCCCATGGTCGCGCGTGCGATCGGCGCGGTCAAGCCCTACAGCCGGGCGTTACAGGGGGCCGTCTTTTGGAGCGGTGATGGAGCCCTTGGAGCTGTACAAGCGGGCCTGGTCGGTGGTCTCGCGGGATCTTGTGAGCTGGTTTGTGGTCGCTTTCGCCTGGTTCTGCTCGCTTCTTCTGTGCGGATTGGGGGTGATCTTTACGGTCAACCTCACCCGAGAGGCCCGGGCGGCGGTTGAAGAGGGGCGCGACCCCTCGCTGGGCGGGCTCTTCTCCACGGCCAACCTGGGCACCGACATCCTGGCGCTGCTGATCTTCATCCTGCCCTTCTGGGTGCTGGGGGCCAGCAC
>JBEIQK010000944.1:0-2329 GCA_040376505.1 Alphaproteobacteria bacterium
GTAGACGCGCCCTGCACCATGGGCCCCCGCCTCGCCGGCCGCAGCAAGGTGCGGCCCAGCACGGCCCTGGCCTTCCTCCGCGACCTCGCCCGCTGGCGGCTGACCGGTCAGCCCTGAGCGGGATCGACGCTCCGCAGCGCGGCCAGGGCCAGCCCAGCCCCCTGCCGGATGCGGGTGACCACCTCGTGCTGGAGCCCGTGCTGCTCCAGTTGGGTGGCGATGGTCCAGGCCGCTTCGAGGTGATCGACGCGATCCTCTTCATCGGCCACGCTGGCGGCGTTCCAGTGGGCGGCGGCGATGCGCAGCACGGCGTGGGCGTTGTTCTCGGGCGTCGTCTGCGCCACCAGCTCCAGGCCGCGGATGGCGTCGTGGAAGGCCGCGAGGGCCTTTTCGGGCTCCCCGCGCGACAAAGAGAGCTGCCCCACCAGCTCGGCGCAGTCGGCCAGCACCCCCGCCGGCTCGGCAGGCTGGTCGCAGCCGTACATCCACTGGCGGGCCACCACCGCCCGCTCCGACAGGAAGCTGAGGTAGACCTCGCCGTGGGTCTCGGCGTCGACGAAGGCGGAGAGCGTGGAGAGCAGGTCGCTCTTGGCCCGGAAGTGGCTCACGGTCGGGGCGGCGACGATGAGCTGGTTGAGAACGTCGAGGCGGTCGAGCAGGGTGCCCCAGGCGAGCCCGGCGTCGTCCTCGTCTTCGAGGGCGATGGCCGCTCGCAGGTAGAGGGCGTCGGACAGCTCGCGCAGGCCTTCGATGGTGGGCGCCTGGATCACCAGCGCCCGGGCGTCGCCCACCCGCTGCTCGGCGATGGCCACGGCCATCTCCTTGTGGCCGGCTGCCCGCGCCGCCGCGGCCGCCTGGGCGAGCAGGCGACCCCGCTCCGAGGCCGGCCCCAGCTCGTCCATCGGCGAGGCGCCGCCGTCTTGATCCCCTTCGTCGCGCTCCGCCATCGGTCCTCCCGGGGGCCGCGGCCCACCGGCCGGCTCCGCGGCGCCGTTGTATAGTTCGCCCGCCCGGCGGGCCAGCCCCGGCGGGCCTGGAGCGCCGTGTCCATCGCCCCCTCCCCCCTCCACCGTTGGGTTCAGGCCGGCGGTCAGGCCCTGCCCTTCGAAGCCCCCGTCGGCGCCTGCGTCGCCGAGGCCGATCAGGCGCCGGGCCCCGTGCTCTTTATCGAAGAGGGTGGGGTGGTCTTCGACGGAGATCCGCCTGCCGCCGTGCTCCCCGGCGGGCTGTTGGGCATCGAGGCGCTGATCGGCGCGCCGATCCTGCGCCGCGGCGCCCGCGCGATGGCGGCCCTGCGCGGCTGGCAGCTCGTCGGTGGGGCCCCGGCCGCGGTCCTCCCCCTCCTGCAAGCCGCCCTGGCCGACCTGGACGACGCCCTGCACGGCACCCGCTCCTTTCAAGCGGCGCCGGGGGCGGCCCTGCTCCAGGCGGGCCCCCAGGGGCGCGCACGGCCGGCCGATGAGGCCGCCTTGGGCCTGCTGCGCGGCTGTCGGTACCTGGGCGGCCTCGACGAGGCGCTGGCCCGCCGCCTGCTGGGCCAGGGGCGCCTTTGGGAGCTGCCGCGCCACGCCACCCTCTTTGAGGAGGGGGCCCTGGCGCGCTCCTGCCTCTTCCTCCTCGAAGGGGCCGTGGAGATCAGCGTGCGGGCGGGCCCCCGCCGCCACCAGATGGCCTTGCTCGGCCCGGGGCGCAGCCTCGGCGACCTCGCCCTGCTCGACGGCGGCGTGCGCACCACCACCGTCACCGCCCGCGAGCGCTGCCTCGTGCTGGAGATCGATCGGGCTGACTTCCTCGCCTGGCGCGACGCGGGAGATCCTCTGGCGGTGGCCCTTCTGGGCGCCCTGGCCCGCAAGCTCACCGACCTGCGCGATGGGCGGCCCGAGCCGGCCCTGGCCCCCAATCCCCAGGCCTTGCTCGCCCGCATCCGCGAGGCCCTGATCGGCGACGATCTGGTCATCGAGGGCCCCTTCGGGCCACGCCGCCTCGTCTACGCCGACTACACCGCCTCGGGCCGGGGGCTGCGCTTCAT
This sequence comes from Alphaproteobacteria bacterium, assembly GCA_040376505.1. Lineage (GTDB taxonomy): Bacteria > Myxococcota_A > UBA796 > UBA796 > UBA2385 > JBEIQK01. The sequence continues at coordinate 2,030 of JBEIQK010000944.1, forward strand.
CGAGGAGCTGATCCGCGACGAGGTGCTGCCGATCTACGCCAACACACACACCACCGCCTCGGCGACCGGGCGGGCCACCGGCCGCCTGCGCGAAGAGGCGCGGTCGCTCATCCACAAGGCGGTCGGCGCCGGGCCCGATCAGGTGGTCATCTTCTGCGGATCCGGGGCCAGCGCTGCGGTCGAGAAGGTGGTGGGGGTGCTCAACCTGCGCATCCCGGCCGACCTCGACGCCCGCTACCAGCTCTCCCGCCACATCCCCGCCGACGCGCGGCCGGTGGTCTTTGTGGGCCCCTACGAGCA
>JBEIQK010000527.1:0-4661 GCA_040376505.1 Alphaproteobacteria bacterium
CGCGACGCCCTCGCCCGGGGCGAGAAGCCCGAAATCGTCTCGACCCTGCGCCGCATCGCCGAGCGCGTGTCCCTCGCCGCTGCGCGGGCCGCGAAGTCCTGTGCCGCCGGGCAGCAGAAGATCGGGACGGCCCCACGGACCCCGGAGCAGGTCGCCGCCGGCATCACCGCACGGGAGACGTCTCCCGCGACCGTGCCGATGTAGCCGGTGTGGCCGCCGGCCGGGCCGTCGATGCCGGTGCAGGCCGCGGAGAAGCCGAATCGGACCCGCAAGGCTGACGCGCCCCGGGCGAAGCCCCCCGAGGTCGACCCCGCGAAGGACGAGGCTCCTCGTCAACGCCTTCGCCGACGCCATCAAGGAGGCGGCGGCGCAGATGGGCGGGGGTGCGTCGTGAGCCGATGGGTCCTCGGCGTGGGCCCGGCGCTGCTGCTCGTGTCGTGCGCGATGGCCTTCGCGCAGGATGGCGCAGCCGTGCCCGCCGTCCCAGGCGGGAGCGCGCCGAGGCTCGACTATCTGCTCTCCCTCGGGCCCTACGGGGCACTGGTGGGGGGGCGTACCTGCTCGGGAAGGGCGTGAAGATCACCATCCAAGTCGAGCTTTCGGAAAGGGACCGGGAGTTGATCCAGCGCTTGGCCCCAGAAGGCCAACATCTGGCTTAGCCCGTCAATCCCGCGTGGGCATCCGGCGCGATAGGCAGGCACATGCCCGCAAGTCGTCCCAACGTCTACGATATCGTCAAGAAGGATCTGAAGTCCCTCAGGTCCGGCGTCCAGCACCCCGGGGTTGTCCTCGTAAACGCCTTCCGCGCGGTGTCAACTCACTACCGAACTGGTGCGAGTCCCCCAAACTTCGCAGACCCTTGGAACCGACTCGCGTACGGGTTCTCCTGCATTCCCGTGGGCATCGACGCCTTCGGAGAGGTCTTCCGGCTGACATTTCAGCACCCAGCCACCGGGTCGATTCCGACCCCGTTTGGCATGTTTTCGCCCGGGAATGATCTGACGGTCGTTTCGATAGGGACGGGGCCCGGCACGGAGTTCCTCGCGATGATTGAGTACCTTAGTGCTGGGCCGGAGAGAAGAATGGTGTTCCATGCGTTCGACGGAGAAGTAGCGTGGGAACAGGAGGCCCGCGCCCTCGTCGAAGCGTGGTCAGCGGGGTTCAAGCGCCCGGTCTCCCTGACGTACCGCTCCCTGACGCGGGTCGGACTCCAGGGTGAGCTCGACGAGCTCTTCGAGTGGGAGGGATGGAGTTCTCCTGCCATCCTCACCGCCTTCCGGTTCACAAAGTGGATGGAAGACGACTTGCTTCGAGAGTGGTTCGCGCAAGTTACGAAGGTCGCCCCAGAGGATGCGGTGGTGATCTTGGCGGACGCCAAAGGAGGGGGCGTGGCGATTGGACCCAAGCACGACCTGGTGGTGGAGGAACTAATGAAGACATTCCCCAATTCGGAGTATCTGCTCCCGACGACCGATGTCACGGTTTCGAATATGAGTTGGCAGGTGCCTGATCCGATCAAGAAGATCGCAATGAAGGCACAAGCGAACCCGCCGGTCGGGCTGACCCTGACCGCGACATCGCTCTGGCTTCGGAAATAGGGAGTGGGAAACCGACCGCGCACTCACGAAAGGTGGCGGCAAGTGAAACCCCCGGGCGGTAAGTGAAAGTCGCTGCCTTCGCGGCCCGCTCGCGACGGCTGCGTCCCCATGAGCGCAGCCGCTGTATAGCTCCTCGACGCCATCGTCCCCATCGTCCCCATCCGGCTCCCCCCTGGGCGTGGATGTGGACTAACTCGACAACTTCCTCAACCGGAACCGCGTCGCGCTCGAAGCCGTCATCGAGCAGAATCTCGGCCCGCTCCTCTCGCGGATGCAGGAGGCCAACCGCCCGTTCGCGCCTGACGAGGACATCCCGGAGTTCTGGACGGCCGCCAAGCGCACTGCAGCGAATATCGCCGCGATGGCGACCGCGGCGAAGCTCTACGCCGAGCGCCGCCTGCCGAGCGCCGAGGAGCGCGCTGTGCTCGCCGGCTACTCCGGCTGGGGCGGACTTTCCATCCGCGGCGCCAACGCCCGCTTCCCCGAGGGCAGCCTGGGCCGGGTCCTCTCGCCGGCGCGTCGGGGGTGGGACTGTTCGGGCTTCGTGTTGGGGCTGCTCGCCCTGCTCGGCGCGGTGCCCTGGGAGTGGGTGACGCCGCGCAATTCCACCGGCCTGCGGCAGCTCTGCGCACCGGTGCCCTGGGGCAGCCAGCGGCCGGGCGACCTCGCCTTCTACGAGGGCCACGTCGTCGTCATCGCCACCTTCCCTGACCCCGCCGGCGACAGCGTCATCGTCGAGGCCGGCGGCGGGAGGTCCACCACCAACGGCGACGATCCCCGCGCCCGGGTGCGGATCCGAGGCGGCATTCGCCAGGGGCGGGGCGGCTTCCTGGCGCTCGGTCGGATGCACCCCATCGGCGTGTCGGCCCTGCAAGGCGAGACGGTCGCGGCGGTCCACGCCCTCGTGAACGGTGCCTCCCCGGGCGGGCTCAGCGCCGCCGCCCGCGTCCAGCTCCGCGACCGCTACGCCGGGATCCCCGCCGTGGCGGGCTTCCTCGCCCAGCCCCAGGTCGGAGGCCGCCATGGCGCGTGACTGGCGGGCCCGTCTGTCTTCGACCTGCAAGGCGGGCGCCTGGAGCCGTGTCCCCCTGGAGCGGCGCGACGGCGTGGACGAGACGAGCTGCCAGGTCGTCGTGACTGGCCCGTTGAACGGCGCCAGCCTCGTCGTCGTGGTGCAGGCCTCCAACCTCGCGGACGTGGCCGAGGCCGGCTGGCGCGAGCTTGCCACGCTCTCCTTTGCCACCTCGGGGGTGGCCTGGGCCGGCGACGACGCCACGCTGCTGCTCGGCACCTTCGCCTTCCTGCGCCTCAAGGTGAGCCACAGCGGCGGGGCGGCCGCCGACGGGGCCAACGTGGTCGCCTATCTGTGCGGGCGGGAGACATGAGCGTCACCCGCACCGTTCAGCGGGGCGGCCGGCCCGTCTCCCTGGCCTGGCTGCGCGCCCACCCTGGCGGCCTCGCCTACCTCGCCGAGGAGGAGGGCGCTGTCGTGCTCTCCGCCCCCTTGCGCCCCGCGTCCGACGCGGCCTTCGACCTCGGCGCCCCCGGGGCCCGCCTGCGCCACGCCCACGTCGCCGAGCTGCACACCGGCGACCTGATCCTGGCCCGCACCACCCCCGAGGGCGACGCCCGCTGGCGGATCGTCGAGTGGCCCGATCGCATCGAAGCCACCGACGTCTTCGGCCAGACCCGCACCCTGCTGCTGGTGGGCCAGGGCGGCCCCTGGTGGCGCCGGTGGCTCCGCCAGCTCCTCCTCTCGCTCCTCTCCTGACCGACACAAAGGATCGTCCATGGAAACCGAAGACGCCCCCGCCCTCCCCGTGCCCGGCTTGTTCCTCCGCCTCAAGTCCGCGTTCGCCAACTGGCTGTTCCGCGACATCAAGATCCACACCATGCGGCTCGGGGCGCACAGCGTCTCCATCGGCGACCGCATCACCTTCCACGATGACCAGACCCCCACCGCCGCCGGCCAGCTCGGCATGGACACCGGCACGGGGCGGCCCCAGGCCTACATCGGCGGCGCCGCCCGCGCCCTGCCCGGCGCCCACGAGGTCCTGCTGGCCGACGGCTCCGTCGTCGCCACCGGCGACCTCGACCTCGGCGGCTTCCAGCTCGTCAACATGGGCCAGGCCGCGCTCGCCACCGACGCCCCCACCTGGGGCCAGGTGCAGGATCTGGTCACCGCCCGGGTGGACGCCCTGTCCTGGTCGGACGGCGTCGACGCCGCCACCACCACGGCGATCGCGGCCGGGGCGACGCTCTCGGGGGCCACGCTCACCGCGGGGGCGAATGGCGCCTTCCCCACCGTGGACGGTGTCTCGCCCGCCCTCGACCTCGTCTACCTGCTCAAGAACGAGGGCAACACCAAGGACGGCGTCTGGCAGCTCACCACCCTGGGCGACGGGTCCACCCCCTGGCAGCTCACCCGGCGCAGCGACTTCGCCGTCGGGGACGCCGTCGCCGGGCGCATCCTCCCCGTGCTGCGGGGCACCACCCTGGGCGGCACCGACTGGCGGGTCTCCTCGGCCGCCGGCGCCGACGTGGTCGGGACGAACACCATCGGCTTCTCCGTTCGGGCCGTCACCAACGACCACGGCAGCCTCGTCGGCCTCTCCGACGATGACCACAGCATCTACGCGCTCCTCACCGGTCGCTCCGGTGGACAGACCCTCGTGGGCGGCACCGGCGCCGGTCAGTCGCTGGTGCTCAGCTCCACCAGCCACGGCACCAAGGGCCTCATCGACCTGCAAGACGCCATCCAGGTGGGCGGCAACATCGGCCTCAACGGCGACTTCGACATCAAGCCCACCACCACCGGCCAGGGCAAGGTGGGCACCGCGACCCGCAAGTTCGCCCAGGTCAACGCCCTGGTGGTGAACAGCGGCGACCTCGTGATGCAGTCGCCGGAGGACCCCGCCGCCCGCTTCGTCTGGATCGAGCTGGGCCCCGAGGTTCTTGTGGTGGTGAACCCGGTCACGGGGCGGGCCTGGGCTTCTGCTTCGACCTATCGCAATTCAGATAGACGCGGTGGTGCAAACGGCGCGCGCATTCGCCTGGCTCCGC
>JBEIQK010001131.1:0-1575 GCA_040376505.1 Alphaproteobacteria bacterium
CGGGGCCTCGCCCTTCGGCCTGGGCTCTGACGTCGGCGGCTCGATCCGCCTGCCGGCCTTCTTCAACGGCGTCTTTGGTCACAAGTGCAGCCCGGGCCTGATCCCCAATAGTGGACAGTTTCCATCCGCCAATGGCGCCGAGGCCGAGGGCATGCTCTCGACAGGGCCCCTTTGCCGCAAGGCCGTTGATCTCTGGCCGCTGCTGCGCATCCTCGCAGGGCCCGATCTCCCTGCGGCCCTGCGCCGCGACCCCGCCACCGAGGCCCTCGCAGGGCTGCGCGTGGTGCTGTTGCCCCGGCCGACCTGGCGCGACCCCCAGCCCGCCCAGGCGGCGGCGGTGCTGAAGGCCGGCGAGGCGCTCAAAGGCCGCGGCGCCGCGGTGAGCGAGGGCAGCCTGCCCGGCCTGCGCAAGGGCTTTTTGTTGTGGGGGAACCGCCTGGGGGCCGGCAATGTGCACAGCTTTCACGAGCTGCTGGGCGGCGAAGGGCCGCCGCCGCCCCTGGCCCGCGAGCTGTGGCGCCTGTTTCGTGGACAGTCCGCCCACACGCCGGCCGCCCTCGGCCTCGCCCTGGTGGAGAAGGTGCCGCTGGGCGACCCCGCCGCCAACGTGCGCGCCCTCGACACGCTCCGGGCCGAGCTCCTCGCCCTGATCGGCCCGCGCGGCGTGCTGCTGCAGCCCACCTTTCCGCGGGTGGCGCCGCGCCACGGCCAGCCCCTGCTGCGCTTCTGGGAGGCCGGCTACACGGGCATCTACAACGCGCTCGGCCTGCCGGTGACGCAGGTGCCCACCGGCCTCGATGGCGACGGCCTGCCCACCGGCCTTCAGGTGGTCGGCGCCCCCGGCGAAGACGCGCTGTGCGTCGCCGTCGCCCAGGCCCTCGAGGCCGACCTCGGCGGCTGGGTGCCCCCCTGGCAGGCCGCCCGGGCTTAGGCCAGCAGCTCGGTGATGGGCGCTGTCTCGTAGCCCTCGTCGGCGCCCCAGGAGGCCAATTCAACGCCGGCCCCGTGAAGGGCGGTGAGCGAGAGGCGACTGACCGACTCAAGGCTGCCTGAACGGTGGTGAACGCCGCCGCGAAGCCGCCCGCTGCCTTTGCCGCAGAGCAGGAAGGGATACTCCTGGTTGCTGTGGATATGGCCGTCTGACAGCTCGGAGGTGCAGAGGATGGCGCTGCGATCGAGCAGGTTGCCGTCGCCCTCCGGCGTGTCGCGCAAGCGGCCAAGGAAATGGGCGAGCTGCTCCATCGTGAAGGTGGTGGCGGCGTGCACCACATCCTGGGGCATCGACTCGTTGTGACAGGTGGAGTGCAGGCCGTCGGTGGCGCCCACCTGCCAGACATAGACCCCCGAGCCCGCCGTGCTCCACTCCACCGAGAAGACCCGCGTGAGGTCGCAGGCCAGGGCGTAGGCGAGCAGGTCGGCCATCAGGGCGCCCTTCTCCTCGATCTGTTCAAGTCCGTCGACGTCTGCCGCCGCCACGGGCTCGTCGAAGGGCTCACAGGCGGCGTAGCTGCTGGCAAGGCGCAGCTCCAGGGCCCGGATGCTCTCGGTGTGCTGCTCCAGGCGGGCCCGGTCGGC
>JBEIQK010000343.1:0-6583 GCA_040376505.1 Alphaproteobacteria bacterium
CGGGCAGGGCGAGCAGATCGGAGAGGGGCAGCGCCAGGGCCTCGCCGGCCATCAGGGCGGCCAACTCGTGCTGGATGCCGAGGCCGGCCCCGATCAGCGCGGCCTTGAGCAGCTCGTCGCTGCCGGTGCGCACCCAGTAGGGGGCCGGGCGACTGGATGGTTCCGACACAAAGGAGACGATTGACCAGGGGTTGTAGAGGGTCTGGCCGGCCATCTGGTAGCCATTGTACCAGCGCTGGACCGTCGCATCCTGGTCGATACGGCCGTGATCCTGGAGGATCTGGCGCACCTCTGTGGGGGTGAAGCCGAAGTGATGGCCAAAGGTCGCGTCCATCGGGCCGTGGACGCTGACGTGGTTGAGGCCCGAAAAGAGCCCCTCGCGAGAGACCCGCAAGACGCCGGTGAGGGCGGCGCGGGCGATGTCGGGGTTGTCCTTGAGGGCGGCGCCGAGCAGGGGGCGCAGCAGGTCGATCGCCTCGGTGTAAAAGCCTCGGGTGGCGGCTTCGATCAGCGGCCCATCGTACTCGTCAATGAGGAGCAGGCTGGGGGCGTCGGTGGCCTGGCGCAGGGCGCGGGTGAGGGCGCGCAGGGTGCCGGCCAGCTCGTCATCGGGGAGGTCGCGGTAGCGCGGCGCGGCGAGCAGCGCACGGTCGTCGACACCGTCGTGGTCCCACAAGGGGCGGAGCGACTGGGCGGCGAGCTGGATGGACCGGGCCACAGCGCCGCGGACGGTGGGCCAGGCCCCGCCCTTGCAGTCCTTCCACTGGAGCGCGATGACCGGGTGGGCGCAGAAGCGGGCGGAGACCGCGGCGGAGGGCGCATCCCCGGCGAGGGTGCCGGCAAAGGCGCGTTGGCGGGTGGCGCGCCAGGCGGTCGGTTCGCCCACGGGCAGGGCCCACCAGGCCGCCAGGGTGGACAGATTGAGGGACTTGCCAAAGCGCCGGGGCCGCAAAAACAGGGCGACCGTGCCGCCCTCCTCCTCGAAGGCGTTGAGGATATCGGTCTTGTCGACGTAGCGCCCGCCGGCGGCGCGGAGCTGGAGGAAGTCGCTGGCGCCGGCGAGGAAGCGGGTCATCCGGCGGCCGGCAGGGCCCAGACCCGCATCGGGAGCGGCAGGCCCTTGAGCGCGTGGGTGCCAGCGTCGACGAGCGCGGCGCGGTGGGCCTCGTCGAGGTGCTGGGCGGCCTCGTCGCTGAGGATGAGGGGGCTGCCGACCACCCGACACAGCCCCTCCAGCCGGCTGGCGACGTTCACCGCCTTGCCGATCACCGTGAAGTCGAGGCGGGTGGGGCCGCCGATGTTGCCATAGGCGACCGGGCCCAGGTGGACGGAGAGGCCGATGGAGAGGGGGGACTTACCGACGGCCTGCCGGGTGGTGTCGATGGCCTGGGCCCGGTTGATCGCCGACTGGGCGGCCCGCAGGGCCCGGGAGACGGCCTGGGTGCGGGCATCCTCCTCGGGGCCGACGCGAAAGACGGCCAGCACGGCGTCGCCGATGAATTTGAGCACCTCGCCGCGCTCATCTTCGACGGCGCCCACCACCGCGCCGAAGGCGTCGTGCAGCAGGTCGAGGAGCTCGGCCTGGCTGAGCTGGTCGGAGAGCAGGGTGAAGTTGCGCAGGTCGCAAAAACAGACCGCCGCCTCGATGTTGACCATGTCGCCGCGGCGAATGTGGCCGTCGAGGACGCGGGAGGCCGCGTCGGCGCCCAGGTAGGTGTTGAGCAGGGCCCGGGTGGACTGGCGGCTCGCATAGAGGGCGAGGACCAGCGAGAGCAGCGACTGGAGGGCCAGGAGCCGGTCGATCTGTTCGGTGTTGAAGCCGCCGGGCGCCCGGGTGGCCCAACTGACGGGCGCCCGCTCCCAGGGGTGGTCGCCAGGGGTGGTGGCGGCGAGGTAGTCGGTGAAGCCCTCGGCGGCGAGCTCATCGAGGATGGGGTAGGCCCGCTGCGGGTCGTCGGGGTGGATGCGCTCGCGGATGAAGTCGGCCTGCCCCTCGAACAGGCGGCGCAGGGGGCTGGAGGAGAAGATCGCGGCGTTGACCGACGAGTAGGTGCGCGGGATTGCGCGCATCCCGGCCTCCTCCGTCCAGATGAGTTGGGTGCTGCGCTGCTCGGGGTGCAGCATCGGCACCGAGCAGCCGGCCCGATCGATCGGGAGGCCCTCGGCGCGCAAGGCCAGCGTGACCGACAAAAACAGATCGGTGAGGGGCTGGCGGGTGGCGTTGGGCGAGAGGAGCAGGGCCGCCGCGGCGGCCGGGAGCTGAGACGCTTCGTACATGGTGCGGGGTCAGGCCTTGGGTGCCACGCCCATCACCTTGCGGAGATCGACCCCGGGGACGGCGTCGGCGTGGTCGAGGATGATCTGTTGCAGAGCCTTGGTGAGCGCGCCCTCGATCTCCTTCTCGGCGAGGCCATTCACCACGCCGGGGTCGAGATCGACCATCTGGCCGGTGTTTTGCCCCTTCAAGGCGGCGGCCACCTGGAAGAGGGCGATGAGGCCGCGCAGGCCGCTCTCGGTGTCGGCGGCCTTGGCGACGCTGCCGAGCGGCTGGAAGGAGGTGACGTCGACGATGCCGCCCGGCAGGATGGACAGTCCCATCAGCTTCGCGACGGGGGCGCCGTCTTTTTGCAGCACGATGCCGTCGGAGCGGATGTGGACGCCGTTGATGCCCGGCATTCCGCCCTTGGCGAGGTCGGCCCCCGTGCCGGCGAGGTCGACCCGTACGTCGAGTCCGGCGCCGGCCGGGATGGACAAGGCGCCCTGGGGCGTGCCCTGGCTGATCGCCTTCTTGGTGGTGAAGCTGGCGGCGGCGGAGACATGGTTGATGTCTTTGGGGCCCACCTCGCCAGGGTCACCGCCGGCGCTGCCGCTGGTGGCGAAGCGCGACTGGAGCGACTTGAGGGTGGCGCCGAGGTCTTTGTCTTGGAAGGGCTGGTAGCCCGCCTTGGAGAGCGGCGTGCCGGCGAGGAGCTTGCCGATGAAGGCGTCGATCTCGCCGCGCACCACGCTGGCGATGGGTACGCCGATCTGCGTGTTGGAGACATCGATCCCGCCGACGGCCCCGGTGCGGAAGTCCCAGCGCAGGCTGCGCCAGGCCACGTTGGACAGGGGATAGACCGCGTCGACGAGGAGGGCCGGCCAGAAGGAGATGGACAGACCCGTGGCGCTGACCGACAGGTTGACCTGGGTGGGGTCGGTGGTGGTGAGCGGGTTCCAGCCGCCGGTCAGCTTGGACTGACCGGGGAGCATAAAGCTGACAGAGGCTTCATTCAAGCTGAGGTCTCCGGGCACCTGCTCGGCGACGGACTTGCTGGCCAGGGCCTCCTGGGCGGCGGCGTTGCCGCGACCGCCAGCCGGAGACATGCCGCGGGCGGCGCCGCTGCCCTGGACGGCGGGCGCGGCGCTGGTGGGGCTGCGGGCGGGCTGACGGCTTTGACCGGGCATGGCAGGCTCTCCAGGCAGGAGCGTAGCAGGGGTGGGCGGTCAGGGCTGTGACAGGGCGGTGTCGAAGCGGCCGGGGCAAAGGGCTAGGGCGGCGGCCCAGGGATCATCGGCCTTTCGGACGAGATCAAAGGTGAAGGGCAGGGCCAGCTCGGTGACGAATTCGGGGGGCTCGGCCGACAGCACGAGCTGGCGGAGCAGGCGGACGGCGATGGGGTACCAGCGGGCGGCCTCCCCCTGCCAGCGGACGGCGACGCGGTGGCCGTCGGCGTCGACGCCGGCCTGGATGCTGGCGATCTCTCCGGCCAGCAGGTCCTCGAAGGTGTCGACGGAGACGCGGCCGTGGTGGATCTCGGCCCAAAGCTCCCATCGGCTGCGCTCGGTGGTGGCCAGATCGTCCATGATGCGCACGGGGATCTGTTCACCGCGGGCGTTCTTCAGGGTGGCGGGCAGGGCGACGCAGCCGTTCCCGCAGAGCCAGTCTGCGAGGTACTGCAGCGCCTGAAAGAGGTTGTAGCGGACCTCGCGGGGGTCGTGGTTGGCGATGACGGGGCTCGTCTCGAGGTCGGCGGCGAGCACTCCGCGGGCGTAGCGGGGATGGCGGGGGTCGAGGCCGGGCACGTCGGGGCCGAAGACGAAGCGCAGCAGGGGGGCCTGCTCGACGGGATCGGGCACCAGGGCGGAGACCAGGGCGGCGAGGCTGGGATCCGCCGGGTCGCGCTGGTGGCGGCGGAAGGCCTCGACCAGGGCGATGGCGATGCGCACGAAGTCGGGATGGGCGATCCAGAAGCCGTCGAGGCCGCGCTTGAGCTGGGTGACGACGTCGCGGATGAAGCCCACCATCGAGACGGCGAAGCTGCGGGGATCGTCTTCTTCGAAGAGCACGCCGTACATGCCGCCGAGCTTCAGCGCGCCGGTGGGGCCGAGCTCGCTCACCAGGATGGCGTGGGACTCGCGGATGTTGTTGATGACGATATTGGGATCGGCCTTGACGGGGATGCGGTAGCGGGGATCGTGTCGGAAGAGGCGGGCGGTGCTGGCCAGAAAGTCATGCCAGCCGAGGCTGCCGCCCACGAAGTAGGGGGAGAGGGCCTGGGCGACCTCGCGGATGCGGAAGATGGCGCGCGGATTCTCGAAGACCACCATCACCCGCACGCTGCCGCGCACATAGGCGGCGTCGCGGGCCTGTACGGCGGCCTCGACCGTGGCGATGAGTTGGGCGAGGTAGGCGGCCTCCTCTTCGTTTTCCAGCTTTGGGAAGTAGATACAGAGGGCCTCGGGGCGCTGGCGGTTGTGCCAGACATGAAGGACGAGGTCGATCAGGTGGAGCGGGAGTGGGTTCCCGTCGAGGAGGTGGCTGCCGTCGGGCAGGGCGAGGCCAGGCACCCGCTTGATCGGCTTGGACAGACCCTCGGCGGCCAGGGTGTAGCTGCGGCCGCGGGCGGCGTCGTCGACCCGCAGGCTGCGGTTGAAGCAGCCGACGAGGTTCTCGGTGGCGGCGAGGAAGGCGAACATCAGCGGGGTCTTGCTGTCTTCGTCGTCGGCCCCCCAACGGGGCACCTGTCCGCTGGCCTCGACGAGCGCTGCCACCAGGGCGGGCTCGTCTTTGCGGCGGCGGTGCAGGGCGTTCATCGCATTGATCGACATTCGCGCCGTGTCCGGCGGGCCGAAGAGGGTGACCTGCTCGCCCTTCAAGTAGTCGGGGACGCGCACCTGGAGGTCGGCGGGGCGCGGGCCGGGGTGGGGACCGATGACGAGGCGGCCTGTGGCGTCGCGGGCGCCGATGACGGTGTCGTAGTCGGGATCGTCGAAGGCGCGGCTGGCGTTGCCGGCGACGCGGGCGGCGGTCTGGGTGTCGATGAAGGCGCGGTCGGCGACGCGCTGATCGAGGAGCCGCGCCAGGGGGCCGCGGGTGGCGCGGTAGACCTCGACGATCAGCCCCAGGGCATCGTCGGTGAGGGTTTGGGGAAAAGCCTCGCGCAAGCCGGCGGCGATGCGCAGCCCGGGGACGGCCTCGACCGGCGCGGCCTCCTGCCAGAGTGCTGCGAGGAGGGGGGCAGGCAGGTAGGGGGTGTAGGCGGCGATGTCGATGGTCACGGGCTTCTCACGCGGGGGCCCCCCTTAACCTCACCAGCGGCGGTGCTTCCAGGCATCCACATGGAAGCGGGTGCCGGCGTAGAGGCCGAGGCCGAGCCGGAGGGCGGGGCCCTCGGCGGCCCACCAGGCGAGGAGGCGTCGGTGCAGACGGGCCCGGCCCCAGGGCAGGCGCGGCACGACGTCGACGGCCTCGAAGCTCCGGTGGCGGCTGCCGGGCGCGCCGCCGGCGGCGGCGTTGAATTCGGCGGTGCGAAAGCCGCTGACGACGACGACGGGGCCCACGCGGGGGATCACGTCGTCGCGCAGCAGGCGCAGGGTCGGCAGCATGGCCGCCCACATTTCGCGCGGCGGGGCGGCATGAGGCGGATGGTGAACGGTGCGCCAGTCGGTACCCTGGCGCCAGAGGTGGGCGGGCGGCACGACGCGGTCGAGCTTCTCACTGTGGAGGAGGGCGACGAAGTCGGTGAAGGCCTGGGCCCGGGAGGGCTCGGCGGCGAGCCAGTCGTCGAAGTCCGCCGCGGTGGGGGTGTCGAGGCTGCGCAGATGGGTGCGCGGGCCGCAGGCCAGGGCGAGGAGGAGGGCCCACACTCAGGGCTTCCAGAGTTGGTCGAGATCCCAGGCTTCCGCGAAGGGCGGGAGGAGGACGGTCTGTTCACCGCGGGCGGTGGCGACGAGGAGGGGCTTGCCGCCGGTGTTGTCGAAGACCTCGATGGTCTGGGTTTCGGGGGCGATGACCCAGACGTGGGCGACGCCGGCCGCCGCGTAGAGGGGGAGCTTGATGGCGCGGTCGCCCTGCTGGGTGCTGCGGGAGAGGATCTCGCAGGCCCAGTCTGGCGTGCGGGTGATGGGGTTCTCGTCGAGGAAGTCGGTGGTGTCGCCGTTCTGGAGGCGCCAGCCGACGAGGTCGGGGACGAGGAGGCGGCCGAGCAGGTCGATCTCGGCCTCGACCTCGATCACCCAGTCGCCGCCCATGAGCCCGTGGTCCCGCAGGCCGAAGAGGAGCTGGCGGGAGACGCTGCGGTGCTTGCGGCCGGGGCGCGACATC
>JBEIQK010000207.1:0-9161 GCA_040376505.1 Alphaproteobacteria bacterium
CGACCCCGGGGCCCTCGCCGCCGACACCCTCCCCGGCTGACGACGGGTCCGCCCGATCCGCGCCGCCTTCGGGCTTGGGGCCCCCGCCGTCTCTCTCCTCCACCCGGCACAGTTCGGGCGCGTCTTCGGCCCAGGGCGAGACCCTCGCCGGATGTGGCGAGAGGGCGCCCCGAGAGGATAACGATTCGACACCATGGTCCCCAAGCAGCACCGCGCACAGACACGCTCCTCGGTCCAATTCGACGTGCAGGCAGGCCGCGCCGGCCTCGCGCTCGACGCGCGCGGGCTGCTCCCGCTCGCGGCGGCGCGGGCGATTGTGGCGGGCGCCACACAGTTCCTCCGGGACGGCGAACCCAACTGCGACCTCCTTTGGGCGGCCCTCCTCTCCCTGGAGGACGGCGCCGAGCTCGCGCGAGAAGGCGCCCGTTTGGAATGGGCCTTCCCGCACCTGCGCGGCTGGGACAACGAGGACGCCGTGCTGCGCTACGGCGCGGATGCGCTGCCGTGGCTCGTGGCCATGCTGGATACCTACGGGGCCCGCCTGCCCGCCTCGCCGGGCCTGCCGTTCTACTTCCTCCGCACCCACCTGCTCGCCATCGGGCCCGAGGCCGTGGGCGCAGTGCTCCGCGTCGAGCAGCCGGAGGACGCCGACCCGGATCGGCTCGGCTTCGTCACGCTCTGGCTCGCGCGTCACGGCGCGCCCGCGTGGCAGGCGCTCGGCGTGCTGGCCGTAGACGGCGATGCGGCGGCAGCGCGCGCCCTCGGCGCCCTCGCGCGACGCTCGCCGAGCCAGGTGCGCAAGCTGCTGGGGCCCGCCCTGTCGGCGCGCGCGCTCGTGGGGGTGCCGAAGGGGCTCACCGCGGAGAGCGTGCTCGCGGTGCTCGACGCCGCGGCGGCCACCCCGATTGGCGCACGCCTGCAGTGGCCCACGATCATCGCCGGCGCCGGGCACTTCGAGTACCACGCGATGCGCGTGGTCGCGGTGCGCGCGCGGAGGGGCGACGACTGGGGCATTCTCGTGGAGGTCGTGCAGGGCGACATCCTCGGCGACGAGATCGATGTCCGCTGGCCGGCCACGATCCAGCGCTACACCTACGGCACCAAGGTCCCGAGCGGGGGCGCCTACCTCATCGATGCGCGGCCGATCCCCGCGGTCGTTCACGCGCAGGCGCTCGATGAGGCACGGGTACGCGCGCTCGACCTGCGCCCCGGATGGTCGATCACCGGCGCGATCGCCGACTGGCCGAGCGTGCTCGCGGTGCGCGCGCTGGTGGCAACCGATCCCGACGCGCTCTTCCCGCCGGCCGGGACGCTGCTCGGCACGCTGGGCCTGCCGCGCGGCGAGGTGTTGCTCGACGTGCGCGCGCTGGAGCACGTCGGCGGCACGGCCCACGGGATCGGCGCGCTGGCCCGCCTCCCGAGCAGCTCCCCCTCCTGGCGCTCGGTCGCCGCGGTGCTGGCGACGCGCGATCCCGGGCGCTTCGAGGTCGGGGCCTCCAACGTGGACTGGCGACTGTACGCGACACAGGAGACTGAGGTGGCCGACGCCCATCCCTGATTGTACTGGGCGAATCAGGTTCGCTCGATCCGGCGGTCAGCGGGCATTTTGTTTGCCCATCGGCCTCGCGTGGCGAGCCGACCCACCGGCCGTCGCATCGGAGAAGGAGGTGAAGGCGGCCAGCGTGCCAAACAGCCCCTCCCCCGCTCCTCGTTGCGACCGACGGCCGCGCCATGGGTCACCGAGGCTGCGCCGATCTCCCGGTCGACGGCGTCTAACCGAGCCGGATCGGGCCGACCTGGCCGTTCGGCGCGCCCCGTCGCGGGCCCCTGGGCCTTCCACTTCGATCCCCTCGCCTCTTTCGCGTTGGAAGGAGCACGGGAAGGGAAAATGGAGTGGGGCGAGAGGACGACGCCGGGCCAACCTGCGCTGAAGGATATCCAGGATGGCCGCGCCGCGAAGCGGCCCGCCCCCGCAGCGGGGTAGAACGCCGGCGCTCCTGCCCAGGGTCCCGATGCACCGCCTCTCCTTGCACTTCGCCCCAATCTTTGGCCAGCCTTACTTGCGCCTCGCGCAACACGCGGACCTCGTCGCGGCCCAATTGGGCGCCGCTACCCTTCGGGTGGAGGACATCCTGCAGGAGAGCCCCAGCCGAGACAATGACTTTCAGTCGGTAGAATCAGGCGTCGCTCGCTGGACCTGCGCCGGACCCCACCCGTGGATCTGGGAGACCGCGGTGGAGCGCCCCTCAGCCCAGGGCGACTGGACGGCCCACCAGCCCTTTGGCACCCTGGTGGCCCCCCTGCCGGCCGACCACCCGGCGCTGCTGGCGGCCCACCGCCGCCTCTCGCAGGCCGTGCGTCAAGCCGGCTACCGGCCCCGCTTTCGCGGGGGCGGCGCCCTGCGCGCGGCGCTGACGGCGGCGGGCCAGGACGACGCCTTCCCCCAATGGCGCGACGTCCTCATCGCCTCCCTGGTGGACGCCACCCCCCAACTCGACCCGCGCGATCGCAACCTCGCGGCGGATGGACTGGGCCCCGACGGACTGCACACCTTGCTCGAAGGTGCCGCGACGCCCGACTTTTACCGGATCCTCGACCTGCGCCACAATGGCCTGGAGGCCCTCCCGGCGAGCCTCGCCCGCTTTGGGGAGGTGGTGCGGCTTCGACTGACAGGCAATCCTCTGTCGCCCGATCCCACGGCGCTGAGGCGACTTTTTCCCCACCTCGTCACGGTGGAGTGGCTGGGGGCGCCCCCAACCCTGGCGGCCGCGCTGGCCCAGGCAGGCTACCGGTTGGTCTGTTGAGGGCCCGGCGTCGGGCTGAGGGAGGTGTGCGTGAGGATTGAGAAGGCGCGTCGACGTTTCCTTGCCGCCATGGGCCTGCCCCTCGCGGCCCTGGCCCTGAGCTGCGCCGCGGACCCGGCGCCGCCGCCCGACCCGCCGGAGGCGCCGCCCGCGGCCTCGCCGCCCAAAACACAGGAGAACCCGCTGCCGGCGACGGGGAAAGCGGATCGCCTGCCCCATGCCTCTTCCTGTCCCAGCGGCGAATTTTGCGTGGATGCACCCCGGTCTCCGCCACGCCACGCCGCCGAGGAAGATCCCCGCTGCGAAGAGAGCCCCCGCAACCCCGATCCCAGCCGACGAGATCTACCCACCCGATTCAACGCCCAGCAGACCGCCCTGGCGCGAGAGACCAACCCGGCGGCCTGCTGCTACACCTGGGTGATGCCCTGCGGCGGCGGACGCGCGCTGCGCAATCGCGCGGGCGCGTTGATCTCCACGCCGCTGGGGTCGGCCCTCGGTTGGACCGGGCCCGCCCGCCCGGTGGCCCCCGACCCCGCAGCGGCTGCGCGCTGGGCCCGGCAGGCCGCCGATGAGCACGCTTCGGTCGCCTCCTTCGCCCGAACAACCCTGGAGTTGCTGGCGCTGGGCGCCCCGGCGAACCTTGTCGCCGATACCCAGGCCGCCGGGCTCGATGAGGTGCGGCACGCCCAGGCTCTCTTTGGCCTTGCCCGCGCGTATGGCGCACCGGTCGCGGCCCCCGGCCCGCTGGCGGTCGATCGTCCGCTCGCCACCGAGGCCCTGGACTTCGCCCTGGCCACCTTTGAGGACGCCTGCCTGGGTGAAACCCTGGGAGCCCTCGCCGCCCAGGCCGATGCCGATGAGGCCGAAGATGCCGAAGTCGCCGCCATCTTGCGAGAGATTGCGCAGGACGAAGAGCGACACGCCGCCCTGGCCTGGGCCACCCTGGCCTGGGCCCTGCCGCGGGCGGGGGCGGCGGGGCACCGGGCCCTCCAGGCGCGGGTGGACGCCCTGGCTGCCCAGGTCTCGGCGGGGGCTCTCCCCGTCACCGCCAGCGAAGGCCACCGTCCACCTGGCGCCCGCGCGGCCCTGGAGCGGCGGGCGCTGGCCGAGGTGGTCCTGCCCTGCGCCCGGGCCCTCCTGGCGTCCTTCGGTCACGGCCCTGGCGTGGGCGGCTCCCCCACCGCCGACGACCCGCTCCCCAGGCCGCAATCGGGGCTGGAGGCGGTCCCGATGAGGGGGCAGGTGGGCCCCGTGGCTTAGGTCGCGGTCGAGGCCGGCCGAAGGACCGCCGCGCGGTCAACGCCAGCGACGAGGGGTCGTCGGCCCGATGGCGCCGACCGGGGCCCCGGGGGCGGCTTGAGGCGGCCGGCGGCCCTTCGTCGGGGCTGCTGCAGCGAGCCCCACCCGCTACGGGTCAGGCCGTAGGGTCCCGCAGCACACCGGCCTCGTAGACGTGAACCGCGCTAGCTTGAGATATACCTACCATGTGGTAGATATGAGCCGCCTACCCAAGGACTGTCGACCATGAAGACCCTCCCAATCGTCCTCACGCTCTCCCTCCTCCTCGCCTGCGGAAAAGACGCCGAGGACACCGCCCCCGCCACGGATGGATCGGATGGCAGCGCCGACGGTGGGGGCACCGACAGCGGCGGCGCCGATGGCGGCGCGGATGGCGGCGCGGATGGCGGCGGCGGCGACGTCACCGAGATTCACATCGACGTCGAGGGCTACTACCCCGAAGGCGTGGCCATCGACCGGGCGACCCAGACCCTCTTCGTGGGTTCGGTGGGCACAGGGGCCATCTACAAGGCCTCTCTGGCCGACGGCAGCGCCAGCGAGCTGGTGGGAGCCTGGGGTACCGGCGGCTCCGTTGTGGGCATGAAGTTCGTCAATGGTTCGCTCTGGGCCTGCTCCAGCCCGGCAGACGCGACGACCGCGCCCTCGCAGATCGTGAAGATCAATCCTGCCTCGGGCGAGATCGAAGCCAGCTTCCCGCTGGATCTCTACACCTTCTGCAATGACATCGTGGTCTCCAGCGCGGGCGATGTCTACGTCACGGATTCCTACTCCAGCCTCGTTTACCACATGGGCCCTGCCGACTCCAGCCTGGAGCGCTGGTTTGATGACTCCGATTACGCGCCGATCCCCGGGTCCTTTGGCTTCAACGGGCTGGTGCTCACCCCCGACGAGAGCGCCCTGCTGGTGGGTGACACCCTCAGCGGCGCCATCGTCCGCATCCCCATCTCCACCGACGGCAGCGCCGGTGCTGCGAGCTACGACGCCATCGACACCTCGGTCTCCTACGGTGGGATCGACGGGATGGGCTGGCTGGGCTCCACCCTGTACGCGGTGCGTGACTACCAGCTCGTGGCCCTCGCCGATGGCGCCACCGATGGGTCCTGGGCCTCCACCGCCGTGTCGGTCTCCGTGGACTCGCCCACCACCTTCGACGTGGACGCGAATGGCGACATCTGGCTGGTCGAGTCCCAGTTCAGCAAGTACTTCGATGGGGACGACACCACCAACGGCATCCCGCCCTTCCGGGTGGTGAAGGTCGATCTGTAGCCGCCCGGGCCCGCCTGCGCGTCGGAGCCGAACGGTTGGCGCCAAACAGTTGTGCTGACCTCCGCGTTCAGTCGCCGCAGGCCCCTCCCGCGCAGCGCAACCGACGGCGTCGCGCCCCCCCGTCGCGCCCCTGGCCTCGGCGCCGCCTACAACGGCGCACAGATTGCCACAGCGGTGATGGTCACCGTATTGTAGCCGTAGTTCCCGCAGAAATAGGAATTGCCGGAGGGCGTCGAAGACAGTTGGGGATTGAGGCCCGGCGTGGAGAAGGAGCAACCACCGCCCAGCAGGACGTCGGAGCCAAGACAGGAGGCCCGAACGCCGGAGGTGGCCGCCGCCCCCGACGCGGAATTGCTGACCTGGTAGACGCTGGCAGCCGAAATGCCGCCGGACGGGGACTGGCAGGTCCAGCCGCTCGCCGACTGCCAGGTTGCCACCTGCCCGTTGGAGCAGGAGAGCCCGGCGAGGGTGTCGGCGTCGCCATCGGCGATGCCGGCCGGCACATCGGTGAGATCGAGGAAGCTGCCCGAAAAGGCGCTGCTGGTCAGGGAGGCGACGGTCGCCTCCAGGGCCGCCATCCGCGTGGTCAGCGCGGTGAGCCATCCGTCCAAGGTGGTGATGGAGGCCTCCACGACAGACACGCGGCCATCGAGATCGTTGATCCCCGCGTCGGCGGCGGCGAGGTCGGCTTGGAGGGCCAGGAGGTCGGAGTCCGACGCATAGCCATTGTCAGACACCGCAGCGTCGACCGCGGCGGCCGACCGTATGTCGTCGTCGCCGCAGACCCACACAGACAGATCAGCGTCCCATTGGGCCTCCTGACCATCCTCGCAGGCGAGGTCGGCCAGGGTGTCTGCATCCGTCATCCCTTCGAGGGCCGCCACCCGCGCGTCGAGGGCCGCGAGGGCGGCGGCCGAGACCAGGGCGCCCGACTCCAAGACCGCCACGGCGCCGCCGAGGGTGTCGATCTCCCCCGTCAGGGCGTCGCAGGTCAACGACAGGGCGGCGAGGTCGGACTCCAGCGCTCCGACGAGAAGCGCGGTGTCGGCGCAGACCCACCCGGCAGCGGCGTAGACCGGCTGCTGCCCTTCGGCACAGCCCAGGCTGGCGAGGGTGTCGGCGTCCTCGCCATCGGCGAAGCCGGGCGGGACGTCGTCAAGGTCAGACCAGCCCACCGCGATGGGCGGGCCGACCCACGCACCGTTTTCGTCCACAACCTCCACACCGTCCACCTTCAGGGAGGATGCGTCTACCGGGCCGCCCGCCACCTCCTCCGCGCGACCGGCGACGCGCGCGTAGGGGACGCTGCCGACCGCGCTCCGGGGGAACATCGGGGCCTGCCCCTCCACCTGAACCTCCAGGTAGAGAGGGGACTGTTCAAGAATCGCGTCGGTGAGTGGATTGGTGGTTTCGTCTGCGCCCAGAACCACGCTGTAGTAGCCGGCCCGAAAGGTGACGGTTTGGGTCTCCGACCACAGGGTGGAGCCCCCCGTCTCGTCGTCCACAAGGCGAAAGGTCACCTTGAGGTCCTCGTCCACCGGCGCGCCATCGCTGTCGACCATCCGGCCCTGGGTGGTGAATGGCGCGGGGACCGCCCAGGCAGAGGTGGAGGCCAGCACAGAGAGAAGAAACAACGGGAGCATGGACAATCCTGCGCGGTCAGGGGGCAGCGGGGGCGATTTGTACGATGGGGCCTGGCGCGAGCTGGTAGGCACCGTCGGTGGCGGCAGCGCCCGCCGACATCGGCGCGATGCAGCTCACCATCGAGTAGGTGCCATCGGTCGCGGGCTGCCCGCCCGCGCAGATCGCGGCCGAAGCGGGCGCGGCGGCGTCAGACCCCGTCTCGGTTGGCTTGCCTTTGTCGCCACGCTCGCCACAGCCGAGGACGCCGATCAGCAGACCGAGACATGTCCACCCGACCCGGGGAGATGGCACGGTGGGAGGATGGTTCATTGCGCACCTCCATGGACGAAGGGCATCTAACCAAGGCCTCCGCGGCGATCAAGGCGCCAACCGGCGGGCGCGCCGCCCCCTGGCCTCGCCTCAGGCGATGGTCTCCAGATTCACCAACGCGCCGGAGGCGGTGCCGTCCACGCCGCCGTCATCCTTCACGGCCGAGGCCACGCGACCCTTCTGTTCATCTACGGTCTTCAAAAGGAGGGGGAAGCTATGCTTGCCGGCGGCGTCTCGATGGGTCTTGCTCGCGTGGAAGGCCTTGTTCATCGCCGCTTGCACGGGGGCCTCCATCGAGCCACCCGAGATCACCGCATCCTTGATGGCGGCGCCATAGGAGCCCATCCCGGAGATGATGGCGTTGGCCGCCTGCCCCTTGGCAGCAGCCAGGGTATCCGCCTGAAAGCCGTCTTCTGCCCCTGCCGCGTAGTTGATGCCCTCAGCGAGGCGCCCGGCCGCGAGGGCCCATCCCTGGTCGAGGTCCTGCACATGCTGGTCTTCGCAGGCGGCGACGTTGGACGCCGCCTGCTCGCTCACCACGACGTAGTGCTCCAGGTCGGGGTAGGACGGGTGCGGCATGTTGACCTTGTAGCCTTCGGCGTTGGCCGGGGTCACCAGCACCGGCCAGGTGGGCGCGGCCGGCGCCGCCACCGGCACAACCTTCACCGTCCACCCGAGGCTCCAGGGCATGGAGCTCGATTCCTCTACATACCGAACCCGCGGGGCCGACGGCAGTTCAGCGACATTGTACCAGGTCTGTCCATACACCTGAGGGAAGTCGGGGTGGCGACCCGCCCTCACCGCGCCTGCCTGGGCCGCCTCGCCCGAGCCCGCGAGGGAGCCTGCCTCGGGGCCATCCATGGCAGGAGCCTGGGCGGGATCGCCGGCGAGGGCCTCCCCTTCGGGCCCGATGTGGGTGAAGTTGGGATCGACCCCGCCAAAGGTGCCCCCCTGGCAGCGCGCGCAGCCGCAGCCCCCCGCATGGAGCCCGTCGGTCTGGTGAGGCCGGGCGGCCTTCAGGCGCTCGATCTGGTCGGCGTTGCTGCGCCCCTTGCCGCGCGCTGGCGCGCGCTCCGCTTCGGCGGTGCTGGCGGCGACGGGCGCGGCGCGATCGGACTGGTGCGCGAGACGCATCCGGACTCCAAGACATGAAACGGGGGAAACGTGGCGACTGGCTTTAGCCTGCGCAGCCACGAAACAACTGAATCACCAACCGACGCAGCCACCGAAGCCGACCGCCTGAAGACGCCGTCCGGGTGCCATCGCCGCACCTCCCCACCCTATCAGAGCGCCCACCCGCACGCTACACTTGGCGCGGAGCGACCCGGGGCGACCCGCCTCGGCGCCCGCGCGAGGCGACCGGATGGCGGACAAAATCTGTGTCAAGGGCGGCTTTATTGGTGGAACCCAGTACCCAATTCCCGCTGATCCCCGGATCCACCAGACCTCTCTGGACGGCAATGTGCTCTGCAACCGGCTCCGTTGCCTCGCCTGCCACTCGCCAGTCAAGCACCGCGACGGGGAGAAGACCCGGGTGCGGTGGCCCGGCCACCTGGCGGCGCGCTACGACCAGCCCGATCACCTCCCCTGGCGCGAAATCGTCGAGGCGATAACGCCATTTCGCCTGTACTTTTGCCGGTGCAGCTGGGTGTCTACCTGCGCCTGGACCCCGGTGGGCCACCTCGACACCCACGACATAGACGACTGGACCTGCGCGGGTCACCCGGGCGCCTGATCCGCCGGCGCCCCGCCAACTCCCCGCACTGCCGGGCGCGTCCGTCCGCCGCCCCCCGGGAGCTCCGATGGATGTCGACGCCCGTTCGCCCGCCTCCCTGATCG
>JBEIQK010000883.1:0-2588 GCA_040376505.1 Alphaproteobacteria bacterium
GTCCCAGTCGGGGCCGGCGAGGTTGCTCGTCTCAAAGCCCTCGGGGCCCATCCAGCGGCGACAGAGGATCCCCGAGCTGTTGGCGCGGCCGCACAGATCGAGATCGCCGTCGCCATCGAGGTCACCGAGGCGGATGGTGAGCGCGTTGTCGGCGTCATCCCAGCCCGAGCTGTCTTTGTAGGAAGCCAGCACCAACTCGGCGGCGAAGCCCTCGCCGGTGGACAGGGCCACCGAGATGCCGTCGGCGGTGCGGGCGAACAGATCGGCCATGCCATCGCCGTCGATGTCGGCGAAGTGGATGCTGGCGTATTTGTTTTGGGAGGAGAACCCCTCGTCGTCCGACCACTCGGGCCCGGTGATGGAGTCGGCGTCGAAGCCGCTGCCGGTGCCGCGCCAGCAGCGCATCCCCGCGTTGGCCCGCGCGCAGAGGTCATCGAGGCCGTCTCCGTTCAGGTCGGCGAAGCGCAGGGTGGAGAAGTTGTCGAAGTCACTCCAGCCGCTGGCGTCGGACAAGGCCGGCCCGGCGAAGGCCTCGCCAAAGCCCGTGGCGGTGGCCAACACACACTCGATGCCGTCGGCGCTGCGGGCGCAGAGGTCCATCCGGCCATCGCCATTGAGCTCGGCCATGCGGATGGTGGTGTACTGATCGGCCCCGTCAAAGCCCCGCGCGTTGCTCCAGTCCGGCGAGCCGGGCACGGTGTCTTCGAGCAGGCCCGCCCCGTCGCTCAGGTGACAGACAAAGGCGTCGTCGGTGCGGTAGCACAGATCGTCGCGGCGGTCGCCGTTGATGTCGCCCCAGCGCAGGGTGGTGGTGTGGTCGGGGCTGGCGTTGAGCCCGGTGTCGTTGCTGAGCAGGCTGTTGGCGAAGCCGGCGATGAGCCCGCTCTCGTGCCCCCAGAGGCAGTAGATGCCGGCGTTGGCCCGCCCGCACAGATCGGCCTGGCGGTCGCCATTGATGTCGGTGCTCTTGCGCCGATCGGTGGAGGTGGCGATCAAGGCCTCGGTTGAGGCGCTGGGGGTGACGCTGGTGTCGCAGGTGCGAGACGGCAGACCGCCATAGCTGCCCTGACTGACCCACCAGTTGGTGCCGCTGCTGCACGAACCGTAGAAGGGGTCTTTCGCCGAGCCGCTGGTGTTGTAGACGCCGAAGTGCAGGTGCGGGCCGGTCGAGTTTCCCGAAGAGCCCATCAGGCCGATCTTCTGGCCACAGCTCAACACATCGCCTACGTTCACCAGCACAGAATTCTTTTTCAGGTGGTAGTAGATCGTCTTCTTTCCGTCGGCGTGCTCGATGGTGACGGAATTGCTGGTGCCACAGGCGCCGGTGGAGCAGCGGTCGGCCTCGCCGTCGTGGGTGTAGGTCACCACCCCATCGGCCGCCGCGGTGATGTCGCGGCCGGCGTCCATCCCCGACCAGGAGCCGGCGCCGAAGTCATTGCCGCTGTGCCCATCGTAGGTGTCCGAGCCGCAATTCCAGTCGTCCAAGCCGCTGCCGGAATTGTGGTCGCGGTAGGCGGTGGGGTAGAACTTGCTGTAGTCGCTGCTGGTGGTGGGGAAGGCGTAGTCCTGGGCCAGCGCGGCCATGGACAGAACCCTGGACAGAAGGAGCAGCATCATGGGCGGGGCAGCTCCAGGGCGATGACGCCCTCTTCGGTGCTGTAGACGAGGGACTCCCCCAAGAAGCGCGGCGGGCCGCTCGGGAGCGGCATCCAGTCAGCGGGGGGCTGGCCAGGGGCGGCGGGCGCCTCCAGGTTGGTGAGCCGCGTCGGCTGGGCCTTGGGATCGGCCAGATCGAGCAGGTAGATCCCGCCGTAGCCCCCCTTCGGCCCGGCCCAGACAAAGGCGAGGCGGGCGCCGGCGTCGTCGAGGGCGAGGCGGTCGACGAGGCCGCCGGTCTTGATCACCGTGCGGGGCGTCCACTGGCCATCGGCGCCGCGGCGCAGGGTCATCAGCGCGCTGCTGGGGCCCTCACCGACAGCGTGCACAAAGGCCACCCGCTCGCCATCGGGAGACAGCAGGGGTGCGGCCCGGAGCGGCCCGCTGGAGAGCGGCCGGCGCAGGCCGTCCTGCTCCAGCACGAGGCGCTGGTCGATCAAGCGGAGGGAGGCCCCGCCGGCCAGGGGGGCCGGACCCATCTCCACCGGCGCCGGCGGCAGGTCGGTCTCGGGGGGAAGGGGCGCCTGGGCGCAGGCGGCGAGCAGCAAGGGCAGCAGGAGACGCATGCCCCGATTGTACTCTGGAATCAGGCGCCCGCGGGCGGAACCGGCACGCTGTCGCCGGGTTCCAGGGGCACATGCACCATCTCGATGCCCAGGCGCTCGGCCGCCGCGAAGCTGCGGGCGTCGCGGTAGAACTCGCCAAAGCAGATGCGCCGGATGCCGGCGTTGGCGAGGCCTTGAAAGCACCGCCAGCAGGGGCTCGCCGTGATGTAGATGCTGGCGCCCTCGATGCGCACGCCGTTGCGGGCCGCCTGGATGATCGCGTTCATCTCGGCGTGGATGGTGGCCACGCAGTGGCCGTCCTCCATCATGTGGCCGACGTCGTCGCAGTGGGGCGTGCCGCGGATCGAGCCGTTGTAGCCCGTGGAA
>JBEIQK010000412.1:0-5742 GCA_040376505.1 Alphaproteobacteria bacterium
CGGGCAGGGCCGCCAGCGCCGAGCGCACGGCGTCGCCGGTGCCGCGGGGGGCCTCCTGGCGGGCGAAGGCGACGCCACGCGGCGCGAGGGCCGCCCGCACCGCGTCCTCCTGGTTGTGAACCACCACCACCACGTCGAGCCCGGCCTCCTGGGCCGCCGACACCGGGTAGTCCACCATCACGCGGCCAAGCAGCGGATGCAGCACCTTCGACAAGGCCGACCGCATGCGGGTCCCCATGCCCGCCGCCAGCACCAGACCCACCCGCCGGCCACCCGCCGCGGGCTGCTTCGACCCAACCGCCCCATCCATGGGGACCTCCGACTTCGCGCGCGGTAGTATGGCAGGCTCCCCCCGCGGGCAAGGCCCGACCCTGGAGAGATTCCCAGGGTCCCGCCGCCCGCCCCAGGATCCCATGCGCACCCGCTCGGTCACGCCCCCCTGCCCGGAAGTAGCGGCCCGATGAGCGCCACCGCCCAACTCCGCCTGCGCCTCGCCTTGAGCCCGCCCACCAGCGTCTTCGGCGGCGCCATCCGCGAAGTGGCGCGCGCGCTCGGCCTCGATATGGTTCGCCTGGAGAGCATCCCCGACCCCTTGCCCGAGGGCCTCATCCTGGTGCTCGACCGCAGTCAAGGTCCCGTCCCCGGGCCCATGGGTGGGCAAACGATCGCGATCAGCAGCGGCTACGATCTCGACTGCTACGAGGTGATCCCCCCCGAACAGCTCCGTCTGCGCCTGCGCCGGGCCCTGCGCAACCTGATGGAGCGCCTCGTCCTGGCCATGCGCCTGGAGCACGAGCGCCTGACCATCCGAACCCTCAATGAGCTCGGACAGGTTCTGTCCGGCCAAACCAGCGGCGCCGCCCTCCTCGACGCCGTCCTCACCCACGCCCGGCGGGCCCTGCGCGCCGACGGCGGCTCGATCTACCTCGTCGACGGCAGCCAGCTCCGCCTCGCCTGTAGCCAGAACGACACAATCCCCTACCGGGTGCGGCGCGGCGCCGTCTCCCTCGACTCCAGCTCGGTGATCGCCCACGTCGCCCGCGCCCGCGAGGGCGTCAACATCGCCGATCTGTACGCGCTGCCCGCCGCCGCACCGTACAAACCCACCTTCGCCTTTGATCAGGACACCGGCTACCACACCCGCTCGATGCTGCTGGAGCCGATCGTCGATCGCCAGGGCCATGTCTTCGGCGTGCTGGTGATGGTCAACCGCAAGCCCGCCGCCGGCCAGCCCCTGGTCAGCTACGATCAGGCCCAGCCCTTCAGCCTCCTCGATCAAGAGCTGCTGCGCTCGATCGCCAGCCAGGCCAGCGTGGGCCTCGAGAACCACCGCCTCTACCAGGAGATCCGCGGCCTCTTCGATGGCTTCGTCGGCGCCGCAGTCTCCGCCATCGAGGCCCGCGACCCCTCCACCGGCGGCCACAGCCACCGCGTCGCCGCCCTCACCCGCAACCTCGCCACCGCCATTCACGAGGCCGAAGAGGGCCCCTACGCCGAGGTCTTCATCGGCGAGCAGGATCTGACCGAGCTGCACTACGCCGCCATGCTCCACGACTTCGGCAAGGTCGGCGTGCGCGAGCAGGTGCTGCTCAAGGCCGAGAAGCTCTACACCTGGGAGTGGAGCAGCATCGAAGCCCGCTTTCGCATCGCCAGCCTTCAGGTGCTGCTGGAGTTGTCCGCCGAGCAGGCCGACCTCCCCCGCGGCTCAACCCGGATGGCCGCCTTGCAGCGCGATCTGGGCCTCGTGCGCCGCCTCAACCGCCCCGGCTCCCGCCCCACCCCGACCGACATCGAGGCCTTGAACCGCATCGCCGACACCTGGCGCCTGCCCGACACCGACGAGCCCCTGCTCACCCGCCGCGAGGTGGGCCGGCTGTGCATCCCCTACGGCACCCTCGATCCCGATGAGCGCAAGCAGATCGAGGGCCACGTCACCCACACCTTTCAGTTCCTGCGCGCCATCCCCTGGACCCGCGATCTGGCGCGGGTGCCCGACCTCGCCTACGCCCACCACGAGAAGCTCGATGGCAGCGGTTACCCCCGCCAGCTTCGCGGCCTGGAGATCCCGCTCGGCGCGCGCCTGATGACCATCGCCGACATCTTCGACGCGGTGACCGCCGGCGACCGCCCCTACAAGAGCGGCATGCGCCCCGACGCCGCCGTTGCCATCCTCCGCGCCGAGGCCCAGGCCGGCCGCCTGGAGGCCCCGGCCGTCGAGCTCTTCGCCCAGAAGCGCCTCTGGGAGGGCGTGCTTTAGGGCGCCGCGCAGGGCCCCGCTGCCAGCGCCGCGAGACGCGCGCTGTAGCCGGCGAAGTCGACCTCCGGCACCCCGCGCGAGACCCCGTGGCGGGCCCCCTTCACCACCCACTGCTCCACCGACCCGCCCGCGGCGTCAGCCAGCGCACCCACCGCGTCGGGCGAGAAGAGCTCGTCTTCATCGCCCACCATCGTCAGCAGCGGCCCCGCGTAGGCCCCGATCTTGTCGATGTTCTCGTAGGCCCCGCTGGTGAGGTGACTGCCCGGCAGCCCCAGGCCAGCCGAGGCCTCGGCGATGGCCGAGATGCTCGTAAACGGTGCCTCCAAGGCCAGCGCGCAGCCCGGCGCCGAGATCGCCATGTTCACCGAGGGGATCGCGCCGAGGGAGTAGCCGTAGATCAGCACCCGGTCAGGGTCAGCAGCCCGTTCGACCACCGCCTCCCGCACCCGCGCCGCGTCGGCCTCCCAGTCCTCCGCCGAGGGGAAGGTGTGCGGCGTCGTCTTTCCGTAGCCGCGGTAATCCCAGATCAGCACATCAAAGCCCAGCGCCGCCAACATCCGCGCCCGGGGCCGGTAATGCTCGATGCCGGCGTAATTGCCGTGGCTGTACAGCACCGTCACCCCATTGGGCGAGACCGAGGCCGGCAACCACCACAGGTCGAGGTCACCCTCCCCGGTGGCGAGGGCCTCCTGCTCAGCGCCCTCGATGGGCGGCAGGCTGCCGCCGGGCACCATGTCCTCTGTCCACGGGTGGGCCTCTGCCCAGTCATAGGGCTCGTCACAGGGCACGCACACCTTGCCCCATTCGTCCTCCTCGCTGTCCTCGCAGGTGGACGGCCCCACCGCCGTACAGGGGATGCCCCCGTGAACCATCGCGTCGAGGGTGAGACAGCCCGCCAGCAAAACCAGGATCATGGCCGCTCCTCCTTGCCCAGGCGCACCTGGGCTCCCACCGTGGTCTGCAAGGCCCCCGGCCCCAGGCTCACCCAGGGGATCGCCTCGCTCTCCGGGAGTCTGTTTACGCCCTGGTAGCGCAGCTCCAGCTGCAGGCTCACCCGCCGCGCCGCGCCCAGCGGCAACTCTCCGCCCAGGATCGGCGCCAGCATCAGCCCAGGCGCGCGCAGATCGAGCACCTCGGAGAGGCCGGTGTAGACCATCGGCCGCCCCCACTGCCAGCTCGCCAGCAGCTCGGTCTGGTTGAGGGCCCACAGCGACGGATCGTCCTTGGTGCGGTCGAGGTGGTTGTCCACCAGGAAGAGGCGGTCCACCACCGTCAAGGCCGGCCGTCCCCCCGCCTGCTCCAGGACCTGCCAACCGGCCCCGCCATGGACCCCGGCCAGCCCGAAGGCCGCCCCGGTGAGGTTGAGCCCGTAGTGCACATCAAAGGGCCGCCCGGCCAGCGGTGCAAGGCCGTGACGGCCCTCCACCACGAGGCTGGGCAGGGGGATCGGCGCCCCCAGGTTCACCAGGGGCCCGCCAAAGGTCAGGCCAACCGCCGACTGGCCTTGAGAGAGCGGACGCGCCGCGTTCAGGGTCCCGCAGGCCGCGAGTCCCAGGCAAAGAAGAAGAAGCCGCATCCGCTCGCCCTAGCGTGCCGCCCGCCTCGTCGCCACCCCGCCACCCCGATACAGCGCCCCCCCTCGGAGGATCCCGCAATGTACACCCCCGGCGATCTCAGTGGCCAGACCTGGCTCCTCACCGGAAGCAACGACGGCATCGGCCTTCACACCGCCCACGGCCTCGTCGCCATGGGCGCCACCCTGCTGGCCCACGCCCGCAGCGCCGACAAGGCCCAGGCCACCGCCGCCGCGCTCCGGGCCGCCCGCCCCAGCGCCACGGTGATCCCGGTCTGGGGAGATCTGTCCAGCCAGGCCGAGGTGCGCGCCCTCGGCGGCCAGATCCTCGCCCAGGCCCCCAAGCTGCACGGCCTGCTGCACAACGCCGGCACCCTCTTCTCCACCTACGCCCCCACCGTCGACGGCGTTGAGCGCCAGCTCGCCGTCAACCACCTCGCACCCTTCCTCCTCACCCACCTGCTCTGGCCCCGCCTGCGTGCCACCGGCCCCGGCCGGGTGGTGGTGGTCTCCAGCATGGCCCACTACAAGGGCCAGATCGACCGGAGCGACCTCAACCACAGCCAGCGCTACGATGCCCAGAAGGTCTACCGCTTCACCAAGCTGGCCAACGTGCTCTTCACCCGCCAGCTCGCCCAGAAAGGCCGCGCCGACGGCATCACCGTCAACTGCCTGCACCCCGGCGTAGTGGCCACCCGCATCGCCGACAAGATGGCCTGGTGGGCCGGCCTCGCCTGGCTGGCGATCCGCCCCTTCCAGATCTCCGCCGAGGCGGGCGCCAAGACCAGCCTCTACTGCGCGGCTTCGCCGGATCTTTCCGGTGTAACCGGATGTTACTTCGACAAGTGCAAGCAGAAGGAGCCCTCCGCCCTGGCCCAGGACCCCGCCGCCGCCCAGCGCCTCTGGGAGGAGAGCGAGCGCCTCGTCAAGCTGCAGGCCGCCGAGACCATCGACTGAGCCTCACAGCGCCGACAGACCGCCAAACAGGTAGATCCCGCCGCTGTTGATCGCCTGGGTGTCATCGCCCGGCGCCCCCACCACGAGCTCGACCTCTCCATCGCCGTCGAGGTCCTGCAAGGCGCTGAAGTCCTGGCCGACACCATCGCCGCCGCTTCGCCCCGTCACCGAGCCCTCACCCGAAGAGAGGCTCACCGAGCCCGAGAGCGGTCCCCGCAGCAGGTAGATGGCGCCGCCGCTGGTCGTGGTGGAGGCGCCCACCGCGACATCTCCGTAGCCATCCAGGTCCACATCGGCGCCGCCGCTCACCGCACCGGTCAGCGGCGTCGCCACCGCCCCGCTCACCTTCGCCGCCGCGGCGCTCGACAAGGACGTGGAGGTCTTGAAGGCCGTGAGGAGGTAGGCCACGCCCACCGAGCTGCTGGCGCTGGCGTCGCCTATGAGCAGGTCATTGGCCCCATCCCCGCTCACGTCGCCCGCGCTGGCGATGCGGTGGCCGCCGCTGCCGCCCACGCTGGTCCAGGTCAGATCGGCGCTGGAGGTGGACAGAGAACCAGACAGGGGCCCCAGAAAGACCGAGACCCGGCCGCTCGACGAGCCCTGCCCGCTGTGCACCACCAGCTCGGCGAAGCCATCGCCATCGAGATCCTCCACCACCGTGAGCGCGTCGCCCATCAACTGGCTGGCGCTGGCCCCATACAGCTCCACCTCGGCGTCGGTGGCGCTCATCGTGCCCGTCCAGGCCCCCGAGAAGATCCACGCCGAGCCCGTGTTGAGCAGGCCGCGATCGCGCTGGGGCGCGCCCACCACGAGGTCGGCGAGCCCGTCGCCGGTGAGGTCGGCGCCGCCCGACAGCGCGTAGCCAAACTGATCAGAGGCCAGCGACCCTTCCAGCGTGCCCTCCGCCGTCAGCGCGCCGCTGAGCGGGCCCAGCACCATCGCCACATGTCCCGTC
>JBEIQK010000763.1:0-3152 GCA_040376505.1 Alphaproteobacteria bacterium
CCAGGATCAAGGCCGGCCCCTGCCAGTCGCCCGATCGCATCAGCATCATCACCAGGGCTCCGCCAAAGGACGAGCCGATCAGCAGCCGGGTCTGGGGACCGATCGCCGCCCGCGCCCGCTCCAGCGGCCCGGCGCAGGCCGCGCGCAGATCGGCCCGATGGTGATCCCAGGGCGCCCCCTCGGCCACCGCCGCCTGAAACGACGCCACCGCGGCGCGGGTGTCGAGGTCGACCGCCAGGGCGCCGTAGCGGGCGGCGAAGTGGCGGGCCTTGTTGCCACTTGGACCGCTCTCCAGGCCGTGTAGAAAGACAATGGACGCAGACATTCAGCCCTCCTCGCGCGCGATCGCCGCGTCGATCAACTCGGCCGCTGGCGCGCTGATGGTTCGATAGTGGGCGACCTGAACGGTGAGGCCGAGCCCTCGGGCCCGCCCCATCGCCCGTCCGATCGCGTCGGCGATCCAGGCCATGCGGTTGCCAAAGACCCCGCCGCCGACGAAGGTGAGCCAGACGGTGCCGCTGCCGCCGCCCGCTTCGCGATCGAGGGCCGCGGCGCGCAGGGTGGCCTCGTAGGTGGCGTCGAGCACGAGGCGGGCGAAGGGCTCCCAGGCCTCCAGCGGCGTGGCCGGGTCGTAGGCGCAGGAGAGGGCCGAGCAGAAGGCCTGGGTCACCCGCGGTGCGCCGGTCGCCGGAACAAAGCGCGACTGAAAGGTGACCTCGACCCCCTGCTGCAGACCGATGCGCAGGGCGCCGGTCAGCGCCTCGTAATCGTGGGCCGCGAGGCGCTGAGACAGCGCGGTCAACTGCGCCGTCGAGGAGAAGGTGTAGCCATTTCGCACGGTCCACAGGGGTCGATCGGGGCAGATCACCGCCTGCAGCCCCTCGAGGTTGTTGATCTGGCGGTCGGTCGACTGACCGATCTGATCCCCCACCGGCGCGTACAGATGCCGCCAGACGGCCGCCCCCGCCGCCGCCAGCGCGCAGGCCGGGCCCTGGGTGTAGTCGTTGGCGTAGCCGGTCACGCCATCCTCGGGCACCACGCGGGGACTGACGAATTCCAGACAGTTGAACTGCGAGGCCACCTGAAAGGTGGCGCCAGCGTTCTCGGGCTGGGCGTGCAAGGCGAGCGCGTCGTCGACCGCACAGTGGAGCAGGCGGCTCTCTCCCCGGTGGATGCCGCGGGTCGTCTCGCGCAGGGCCGCGAGCGAGGGGGTGGAGAAGCGCCCGACGCCCACCCGGCGACCGTTCACCCGGCTGACCAGCGTGTCTCCCTCCAGGGCGAGCTGGCGGCGGGTGGTGGTGGGGTCGGACTCCTCGAAGCCAAAGAGCTGCGTAAACCAGTCCATCGGGTCACTCCCGGTCGCGGGTGGCGTCGTCGCCCACAAAGCGGCTCATCGAAGGGGGAAAGAAGCGCAGGCGGCGCGGGTGGGCGTGCAGGAAGGGCAGGGGGCCATGGCGGGCCTCCAGCTCCATTCCCAGCGGCGGGGCCAGGAATTCGATCAAGCGGCCCTCCTCCTCGATGGGCTCGTCGTGGGGCGTACCCTCGCCGGGCAGGCGCAGGTGGAGCCAGCGCAAACGGCGGCCCAGCGGGCTGGCGCAGAGCCGGTCGAGGCCCTGGCGGCTGACCCCATTCCACCGCAGGTCGAGCCAGCGCAGGGTGGACAGACCCGGCGCATCGGCGAGGAGGGCGGCGCCTTCGTCACCGACGCGGCTGCCGGCCAGATCGAGGGAGACGATCCCGTCGAGGGCGCGCTGGGCGAGGAGGGCCGGCAAGTGGGCCTCGGCCTTGGCGAGGGAGAGCTCGAGGATCGGGTGCTGGGCGCGCACCTCGGCGCCCCTGGCGAGCCAAAGGCCGGCGTCGGCGGTGATGTGCTGAACAAAACCCCGTCGCAGGATCGGCCGCAGGCCCAGGGCCGGCAGCCCGGCCTCGTCTTCGGGGCGCAGCAGGGCCTCGGCTGCGGCGTAGAGCTGCCCATAGGCGCTGTCGTCTTCGGCGCGTTCGGCGGCAGCATAGCGGAGCTGGGCCTCGATGAGCGCGGCCCGGCGCGGATCTTCGTCGCGGATGGCCTCGGCGAAGGCGATGCGGGGGGCGTCGGCCTGGGGATCGGCCCGGATCGGCCCCATCCGCTCGACCCAACCGGGCTTCATGGCGCCGAGGGCAGGCAGGAGAGGGCGTCGGGCAGGGCCGCCAGCGCGGCCGGCGACCACTGAAGGTCTTGCCGGCCGTCGCTGGTGCCGTCGTGCAGCCAGACGCCGAAGAGGCCGGCGGCCTGGGCCCCCTCGGTGGGCGGGCTGGCGTCGGCCAGATCGCGCAGGGACTCGGTGACGAAGGCGGTCTGCGCGATCTCGGGGGCCGGGCTGAGCAGGGCCACGGCCTCGATGAAGATGGCCGGATCGGGCTTGGGCGCGCTGGCCTCGCTGCTCAGCAGCAGCACGTCGACGGCGTCGAGGAGGGAGGGGTCGACCAGCAAGGCCTCCAGATCGGCGCGGGTCCAGTCGGGCCCGACATTGGTGATGATGCCGGTGGGCACGCCGCGCGCATCGAGGGTCGCAAGCGCCTCGACGGCGCCGGGCAGGGCCTCAAAGAGCCCGTCGCTGCGCTCGGTCACCAGGGTCTCGCCGAGGTCGAAGAAGACCGCGGCGATGGCGGTGCAGGGCTCGCCGGTGTCGTCGATGGGGCCGCTGTCCTCGGCGGGCTCGGCGCTGTCCTTGGACCCCGCGGAAGGACCCTTGTCGCCGGCGCAGGCAGTGAGCAGCAGGAGGAGGCTGGGTCGCACGGGTGCTCCGGTGGATCGCCTTGGCCTATCGAGGTCGGGCTTGACAGGGGGCGCCAATGGGGCAGCTTCTGCGCCTGGAGGCCGAAGTGATCGACGCCTGGATGGCCTTGCGCCTCCTCAAGTGGCTGGGGCTGCTGCTCTATGGAGCCGGGCTTTGGGGCGCCCTGGTGCCCGCCGACGGCGCCCTGCGCGCCCAGGCGGCCCGCTACCCGGCCACCGCCGGCTTTGTGCTGCTCTGGTTTGCCGGCTGGGGGCTGGCCCGCCTGGAGGGCACCTCGATGGGCAGCGCGTGGCTCTCGGCCAGCATGCTGCTGTCGCTGATCGGCCATCAGCTCCTGATCTGGGCCACCGAGCGGCCTGAACAGTCCCAGGCGCC
>JBEIQK010000481.1:0-5063 GCA_040376505.1 Alphaproteobacteria bacterium
CGGCCTCGTGGTGATCACCCTGCCCAATGGCACCGCCCACTTTGTGGTGATGTGGAGCACCCTGGGGCCTTTTGTTCAGGTGATGGACCCGGGCCGCGGGCGCTACTTTGAGCGCATCCCGGCCGCCCGGCGCGACCTCTACCTGCACACGATGACCGTTCCGGCCGAGGACTGGGCCGAATGGGCCCGAACCGCCGACAACCTGCGCGGCCTGCGGGCCCGCTTGCGCGGGATCGGCGCCTCGCCCGCCGAGGCCGACGCGCTGTGCGCCGAGGCCTGCGCCGGGGCGGGCTGGTTTCCGATGGCCGCCCTCGACGCGGCGACCCGCCTCGTGGCGCAGCTTGGCGAGGCCGGCGGCCTCGAGAAGGGCCTCGGGCCGCGCCTGCTGCGCGACTGGCTCTCCCAGACCCTGGAGGGCGGGCCGGGCTTCTTCGACCTGATCGGCCCCAGCGCCTGGACGGTGCGGGTGAACAAGGAGGACCCCTCCCAGCTCGACGTCACCGGCGCCGTGGTGCTGCAGGTTCGCGGCTTGCAGCCCGGCGCCACCGGCCTTCTCACCGAGGGCCTCTCCGAAGACCTGCGTCGGGCGCTCACCACCGAGGAGGACCGCCCCGGGCGGGATCTGTGGCGGATGGCCACCGCCGACGCCGCCCTGCACCCGGGCTGGCTGGCGGCGGCGGCGGGCCTCGCGGCGGCGGCGGTGATGGTGGAGGCCCTGCTGCTGCGCGGGCTCCTGGAGGCCGGGCGCCTGATCGTGCCGGTGGAGCAGCGGGCCCTGGCTCTGGGCGGCCTGCTGCTCTTTGGCGCCGGCCTGCTGGCCGTCGAGTTGGGCCTGACCCTGGCCACCAACCGGGCCGGCCGCCACCTGGAGCTGCGCTACCGGGCGGCCTTCCTGCGCAAGATCCCCCGGCTGCCCGATCGCTACTTTCAGAGCCGCCTCGTCTCCGACAAGGCCGAGCGCGGGCACACCGTCGCCGTGCTGCGCACGATGGGCGGCCTCGCCACCGCGGCGCTGCGGGCCGGCTTTGGGCTCCGGTTCACCTTCTTCGGCGTGGCGGCCCTGGCCCCCCACCTCGCCCCGCTGGCCTTCCTCGCGGTGGGGGCCTCGGTGGGGCTCCCCCTGCTGGTGCAGCCGGCCCTGGCGGCCCAGGATCTGCGCTGGCGGCAGCACGCCGGCGCCCTGGTGCGCCTCTACCTCGACGCCCTGCGCGGTCTGGTGGCCATCCGCACCCACGGCGCCGAGCGCACCTTGCTTCGCGAGCACGAGGGCCTGCTGCGCGAGTGGATGGAGGCCGGGCTGGGCTTGTTGCGCCTGTCGGCCCTCGCCGGCGCCGCCCAGGCGGCCCTCGGCCTCGCCTTGACCGTGGCGCTGCTGATCGGCGCGGTGCAGGGGTCGGCCGAGGCGCCGCTCTCCTTGCTGCTGGCCTGGTGGGCGGTCCAGCTCCCAAGCCATGGGGCCGGCCTCGCCGCGGCCATCCAGCGCTACCCGATGGTGCGAAGCGTGGTGCTGCGCCTGATGGAGCCGCTCCACAGCCCCGAAGAGCCCGAGCCCGACGTCGCCCTCGACCCGCTGCTTGGCCCGGTGGCGATCTCCTTTGCCGGGGTCTCGGTCAAGGCGGGGGGCCACAGCCTGCTCGACAGCCTCGACCTGGAGATCGGCGCCGGCGAGCACATCGCGGTCGTGGGGCCGTCTGGGGCCGGCAAAAGCAGCCTCGTCGGCCTGCTGCTCGGCTGGCATGCGGTGAGCGAAGGGCGTCTGTGCGTGAACGGAGAGCCCCTCGACGCCGCCCGCCTCGGGCGCCTGCGCCGGCACACCGCCTGGGTCGACCCCGACGTGGCCCTGTGGAACGCCGGGCTGGTCGACAACCTGCGCTATGGCGGCGGCGAGCTCGGCCGCCTGGGGATGGTCCTCGAAGAGGCCGATCTGCGCAGCCTCCTCGAAGAGCTGCCCGAGGGGCTCGCCACGCCGCTGGGCGAGGGGGGCGGGCTCATCAGCGGCGGCCAGGGCCAGCGCGCCCGCTTCGGCCGGGCGCTTTTGCGCGCGGATGTGCGCCTCGTCATCCTCGACGAGCCCTTTCGCGGCCTCGATCGCGACCAGCGGCGGGTCTTGCTGGCCCGGGCGCGGGCCCACTGGAAGGAGGCCACCCTCCTCTGCATCACCCACGATGTGGCCGACACGGCCCTCTTCGAGCGGGTGGTGGTGGTGGAAGGGGGCCGGGTCGTCGAAGAGGGGCCGCCGGCCGCGCTCGGCGCCGTGCCCGAGGGCCGCTACGCCGCCCTGTGCGCCGCCGAAGACGCCGTGCGCCGCGGCCTGTGGAGCGGCCCAGGCTGGCGGCGGTGGCGGGTGGGCGAGGGCCAGCTCCGCGAAGGGGAGCCGGGATGAGCGCGCTCCCGACCTGGCCCCTCTCGGCGGCGCCGACCCTGCTTGGCGCCCTGGCGCGGGCCGCCGGCCTGCCGATGCGCGGGGCCCCGCCGCCGAACGGGCCGATCGCGATTGAGGCCCTGTCGGCGATGCTGGAGGCGGCCGGCGAGGCCCTCGATCTCGATGTGGAGCCCTCCAGCTACCGCTACGGCGAGCTGCCCACGTTGCTGCAGCGCGCCGCTCCGGCGATCCTGCAGGGGGTGGAGGGCCAGGAGGCCGTGTTGGTGGGCCTCCTCGGGGCGAAGGGCGACCGGGTCTGCCTGATCGGCCCCGACGGCGCCACACGCTGGGTCGATCTCCTCGCGGTGAAGCGCTTCCTGGTGGGCAAGTCCGAGGGCCGCATCGGCGCCCGCTTCGACGCCACCCTGGAGCGGGCCCAGGTCTCGCCCCGGCGTCGGGCCCTGCTGCGCGAGCGGCTCCTCGATCAGGCGCTCGGCGGGCTCATCTTCGAGGGGGTCTGGCTCCTGCGGCTGCCGCCGGGGGCCCCCTTCGCCGCGCACCTGCGGGCGGCGGGGGCTGGCCGCCTCGTGGCCGGGGCGGCGGTCGGCCACACGATCTCCTTTGGCCTCGGCCTCGCCGGGCTGGCCCTGCTGGGCGAGGCGGCCCTCTCGGGGGTGGTGCACCCGGCCTGGCTCCTCGGCTGGGCCCTGGGCATGGCCTCGGGCCTGCCGGCCGAGCTGTGGATGAGCCTCAGTCTCGCCCAGTTGAGCGTGGGGGTGGGCGGGCTCATCAAGCGGCGGCTGCTCTATGGCGCCCTGCGCATCGATCCCGAGGCGGTGCGCACCGAGGGCATCGGCGGCCTCGTCAGCCTCGTCATCGAGTCGGAGAACATCGAGGGCATCGCGCTCAACGGCGGGGCGGTGGCCCTGGCGGCGGCGGTGGAGGTGGGGCTGCTGCTCCTGGTGCTGCCCAGCGGCCCCGGCGGCTCCGGCCTCGCCCTGGCCTTCGGTGCCGCCTGCCTGCTGGCCCTCGGCCTCGCCTGGCGCTACGCCCGGCGGCTCACGCGCTGGACCGCCGAGCGCCAGAGCCTCACCGGGGCGCTGGTGGAGCAGATGATGGGCCACCGCACCCGGGTGGTGCAGGTGGCGCCGGCCGACTGGCACCAGGGCGAAGAAGAGGCGCTGCTGGGCTACCTCGGCCGCAGCGCCGCCCTCGATCAGGCCGAGGCCCTGCTGCGAACCGGCCTGCCACGCCTCTTTGGCCTGCTGGCCTTGGGCCTGCTCGGCGCCCAGTTCGTGGCCGGGGGCGACCCAGCGGCCCTGGCGGTGGGCGCGGGCGGGGCCCTGCTCTGCGCGGGCGCCCTCGGCCGGCTGACCGGCGGGCTCGGCGTTCTCGGGCAGGCCTGGGTCTCCTTCGCCCAGATCCGCCCCCTCTGGGAGGCCGCCGATCGGGCCATGGCGCCGGGCACCCCCGGCCTCGCGCTGGCCCTGCCCCGGCTCTCGGCGGGGGCGCCGCTGATCGAGCTGCGCGGCCTGCGCTTTCGCCACAAGGGCCGCGGCCGGGCCGTGCTGGACGGGGCCTCGGCCACCCTGCGAATGGGCGATCGGGTGCTGATCGAGGGGCCCTCGGGCGGCGGCAAGTCCACCCTGGCCAGCCTGATCGTTGGTCTGCGCAAGCCCGACAGCGGCCTCGTGCTGCTGCAGGGCCTCGATCCGGCCACGCTGGGCGAGGCGGGCTACCGGCGGCGGGCGGTGGCGGCGCCGCAGTTCCACGAGAACCACATCATCCTGGGCACCCTGGCGATGAACCTGCTGATGGGCGGCCGCTGGCCGGCTGGGGCGGGCGATGTCGAAGAGGCCGAGGCGCTTTGCCGGGAGCTCGGCCTGGGGCCCCTGCTCGACAAGATGCCCGCCGGCATCCATCAGGTGGTGGGCGAGAGCGGCTGGCGCCTCTCCCATGGCGAGCAGAGCCGCATCTTTCTGGCGCGGGCCCTCCTTCAGAAGGCCGACGTCATCGTGCTCGACGAGAGCTTTGGTGCCCTCGACCCCGAGACCCTCGCCCTCTGTCTGCGCGCGGTGCTCGATCGGGCGCCGACCCTACTGGTGATCGCCCACCCCTGAGGTGTGATCGAGGGCTGGGGCGATCTCGTTGCGCAAGAAGAGCAGGGTGCCGAGGAGGGCCCCGGCGAGGATCGCCGCCACGGCGACGGCGACGCGGGTGACGGAGCGGGCCCGGTCGAGTTGGGCCTGCAGACCGGCATCGACCGGAGAGGGGGCGCCGACGAGGCTGGGCTGGGAGCGCTCCTCGGTGCTGGGGGACTCGTCGGGCAGGTGGGAGGGGCTCATCGCGATGGCGGCGGCGGCGACCATCTTCTCGCCGTCTGGCAGGCTGGTGCGGCCTTCGTGCCACAAGGTCTGGCTGACCGGCTCCTGCTCTTCGGTGCGCTCTTCTTCGGTCTTGCTGGAGCGGCTCCAGCGCAGCTCGCCGGCCAGCACGAGGCGCAGCTCCTCGACGTCGAGGATGCGGCGGGCGGGGCGCACCTCCAGGCAGCCGTCGATGGCGTTGACGACCGACTCGGGGAGGTCCGGCCGCAGGCGGCGCGGCGAGACGTAGCGCCCCTTGATGATGTCCATCCAGACGCTGGGGAAGGCCTTGGGGTAGGCGCGCTGGCCGCACACCAGCTCGTAGAGGATGCAGCCCA
>JBEIQK010000361.1:0-6334 GCA_040376505.1 Alphaproteobacteria bacterium
GGGGTGGGAGGCACGAGGGTCACAGTACCACCGGGGATGGGGAGGACGCAGGACTTTGGCAGGAGTCTACGTCGGGGCGCTTCGCGGCGGGCGCCGGCGCGTGCGCGGGGTTGGTGCGGACTGTGCGGCCTGCAGAGGCCCCAGTCCGGGCTGAAAGGGGGCCAGGCGAGGTTCTACGCTTCGGCCCCACCGGCCTGTCGCGCGACGCCACCCCGAACTCGACCACGTGTTCGAGAGGCCCTCGTGCGGTCCGCAGAACGGCGATCACGCGCGAAGTCGCTGGGGCTCCGATCACAGTCGCATCGGGAGGCCTCACCGGGCGGCTGCCGGGCAGCGCGGGTGCCGGCGACCCCAACCAGCCATCCCCGCTGAACACGCTACGAAGCAATTGACCACAGCCTGTAAGACCGTCCAAGCAGCTCCGACTGACCTGCCTTCGCTCCGCGACAGCGGCCGCCGTTCCAGGCCTCAGCGCCGCCATCAGCGAGGGCGGCGTAGCCATCGCCGTCTTCGTCGAGGTCATCGGTGGACTTGCCGGGCGCCCAGGCCAGAATCACAAGGAGGGGCAAGAGTCGTCGCAGGAGTGCAGCCCACCTGGGCCGAGGTCCGGCGGGTCGACCGCAACAAAGGGCAACGGGACTGTCCGGCGTCGCGGGTGGGTGGCGTCCCTTCAGAATCAGCCCATCTCCTGCGCCTTTGGATGCCCCGCATGTCCCACGACCTCGCCCGCCTGTGTGCGGCATGTACGAACGCCCTGGGCGCCCTGCGCATGGGCCCCCTCTTCGGCCTCGACCTGGAGGCCACCATCGGCGAGGCGGACACGGTGGTGTTGGCCGATCTGCCCAATAACGACAAGGTGCAGGTGGTGGGCAACGCGATCTATCTTCTGCACGGTCCCATCGAAGACATCGCCCGGTGCAACATCTCCGCCGAGGAGGCTCGGGCCCGGGCCATCCTGTACTTCGTCCATGAGCTGGCCCACCTCCCCCAGGGCATCGGCGACTACGCGAGTGTCGTCGCCCTGCGGGCCATCAGCGAGGAGGCCCTGCTGCGCCTCGACCTCGCGGCCGACCACGTCGCGGCGCTGGCCTACCAGCGCATCACCGGCGCGCCGCTCACGGCGATCAAGGCGATGCAGGCGCGAGGACTCGACCACTTCCCGGTCACCGACCGCCACAGCCACAGCGGCAAGCTGCGCAAGGCCTGGCGGCGGGCCAGCGTCGAGGCCGACATCCACCTCGCCCGGCCCGAGGGCCACGCGCTGGTGCTCTTCGCCGCGGAGGGCGGGCCACGGGTGCAGCTTTGGGTGGGCGAAGGACCAGACCAACTGCTGGGCGTGGCGCCGGCCCGGGCCTGCGCCCTGGCCGCCTGAAGGCAACACCGATCACCAGGCGCGGAGGCGGGCATCGCTCGCTGACACCGGGGCGGCCGGCTACCGCCTGCCGCGCAAGGTCCTGCTTCTCCTTGGCGCCCCTCACCCCGCGGAGGAGCGCGTGGTGTGTCAGCGGCAGGAAGATGGCCCCAATCCGGGCTGAAACGGGGGAAAAGGCCAGACTCTCCTCTCCAGCCCCGCGTGAATACAGTTCTACGCCACCCGGACATCAAGCTTGTTTTTGTGGGATCTTCCTACAGGAAACAGATCAGCAATCACGCGCACGTTCGCTGGCTCTCCGATACCCACCGACCGCAGCCGCATCGATAGAAAACATAGGTTCGACCTCGCCATCGTCTGAGCAGGCGCTCAGTCCGCACAAGGCAACCCGGCACACCGAAGCTCCGCGACCGGCGAAGCCGTGCGCCCACACCCCGCCCACCCTTTCGCAGGCCCAGCAAACGCCTACGACCTCGCCGCGCCGGACGCGGGCCCGCGTGATCAAGGCGCGCCTCAGCGCGGCAGGAGCCCGTGAAGCAGCAGGTCGGCGATCCCCTGAGCAAGGCGCTCGCGCGACGCCGCGTCGTCCAGGTCGAGCCCGAGCAGCGCGGCCGTCGCAGGCTTCGCCGAGGAGAGCATCGTGAGCGCGATGCCGAGCACCGCCATCACGGCGACCTCGTCCACCGCGCGAAGCTGGCCCGCCTCGATCAAGGCGCGGAGCATCGCGCGCTCCGCCTCGCGGTCTGCCCGGGTCGCCGAGGCCAGCTCGGCGAGGCGAGCGTCGGCGCCCTCCGACGTATCGGTGAGGATCGCCGCCGAGAGGCCGGGCCGCAGCACCGCCGCCTCGACGCGCGCGCGGACCCTCTCGGTCAGCATCGGGCCGAGGTCGGCCTCGCTGGGGACGGCGGAGGGCGCCCGATGCGCCGGCAGGAGCACCTCTTCCACGAGCGCGCTCCACAGGCGCTCCTTGGTGGGGAAGTGATGCTGGACGCTGCCGTAGGAGACGCCCGCCTCCGCCGCGATGCCTCGAAACGTGGTGCCCGCGAAGCCATAGGCCCCGATCTGTCGGGCAGCGATCTGAAGCAGCGACGCGCGGCTGACGGCCGGACCGGCGTCGGCGGAGGGGCGACCGGCGCGGCGCGGTCGAGAGGGCGGCTTGGCAGGGGGCGTCGACATGGCGGGTGGAGCTAGCACCGGCGGGCGCCCTCGGCAATCCGAATATGTCGCTTGACAGGTTCTGGCGCGCGCGCGAGATTCGTGGAGCCAGGCAATCGCTGCTCGGCCCACCCACGAAGGAATCCCCCTTGTCGATCGCCCGCGCCATCCACGCGTCTCTCCTGCTCGGGCTCGGGTCGCTCACCGCCGGGTGCGGCACCAAGGCCCCCGACGACGGGCTCGCAGAGGACTCCTCGACCGCCGAGAGCCAGCGCGGCAAACGCTACTGCGAAGTGCTCCTCGCCTTCGTGGAAGCCGACGCCATCGAGGCCCAGGTGTGGGGCACCCAGGGCTTGAATGACTGTCCCGAGGCGGACTGGGCATCGGTCGATCCATCGTCCATCGCCGAAGAGTTCGGTGCGACTGTCGCGGTGGCCAATGGCCCCCGCCACTGGGTCCTGGACCACTTCTCCGGCGAGCGGCCGCCGGGCTCCCCGCGAATGTTCGGCACGCTCGAGATGCAACTGCTCGCCACGCTGACCCTCGCGCCGGGCACGACCTCGTCGGTGCCCTACGCCGAGCGCACCGTCCTGCGCGACTCGGTGTTCGAGTTCTGGGCCGGGTCGGAGATCTACGAGCTCGTCGCACCCGACGGCTCGGTCTACGTGATGCAGTCCTACGCGCAGATCGTCGACCCCTCCCTGTCCGAGGGCGATCTCTCTGGGCTCGGCGCGCGCCTCACCCTCCCCGCCGACTGGCAGTACCGGGCGCGCACCCTGGACGCCCCGCTCGTGGTCGACACGCCGGGCGAGGCGACCGTCGTGCAGGACGAGCTGCAGAACACCTATTCGCGGTACCTCGTCGGGGGATAAGCGCGACCCGCAGCATGGCCGGCGACACGTCGGGCGCCGGCTTCATTCTACTGGCCGCCGACCCGGCGCCGCGTCTACCGCGACCCGGGCCGAGGCGTAGCGATCACTCGATGCAGGTGGCGCCGTTGGCGTCGAGCCAGGCCGAGATGTCGTTCATGCAGGCGAGGCCCTCTTCCACGGTGATGACCATGAAGTACTCGTCGAAGAAGCTGCCGGTGCCGGAGCCATAGCACAGGCCAACCTCCCCCTCGAAGCTGGCGCCCACGACGTAGCCGTAGGCGACGCCGTCGGTCGTGTAGTAGGAGCCGGCGGCCTCCGCGTTATCGACGCAGAGCAGATCCGGCACGCCGCTTTCGAGGGCCTCCGTCCAGTCCGGGTTCACCGCGCAGGGGCAGGCGGGGCCGCAGTCTTCGTCGGCGTTGAGGTCGCAGTCATTGTCGATCTCGTCGCCGCAGACGTCTTCGGCGCCGGGGTTGATGGTGAAGTCGGAGTCGTCGCAGTCGCTGGCGTCCAGCGTGTAGCCGGCCGCGGGGCAGGGCAGGACGAGACCGTCCATGGCGCCGAAGCCGTCGCCGTCGGCGTCGGGCTCCAGGTGCCACCGAGGGCCCCGATGCGCGAACGCCACCGGCGGGTGGGGGTGCCCTGGAAGAACCGCGGACACCGTCCGCGCCGCCGTCGAGGTGGACGATGGGAATGGGAAGGCTCAGCTCAGAGCCGGCACCCCCTTCGATGCAGCGCAGCGGCCCCTTCCGACCGACCGCCGGAGAGGCCTCCGCCTACAGCTTCGCCACCAGCCGCTCGGTCTGCTCCCACACCCGCGTGGCGAGGGCCGCGTCGCGGCCGAGCGCGTTCGACGCAGCGACATTGCAATCCGCGAGGTACTCGCCCGTCATCGTGGCCGTGGCCGCGTTCACCGCCGCCCAACACTGGGTCGCGGCGCCCTGGGGGATGGTCTTGAGGAAGAGCGGCCCCGCGATGCCGAGCATGGCGCTCATCACGCCGCCCATGTGGCGCCCGAGGTTGGTGTGGATGACGCCGGGGTGCAGCGCGTTGGTGACCTGCCCGGCGGGCAGGCGACGGGCGAGCTCGCGGGCGAAGAGGAGGTTCGCCAGCTTCGAGCTGCCGTAGGCCCCCCAAGCGGTGTACCCGCGCTCCATGGTGGGATCGTCGAGGTCCACCCCGAAGCTGGGAGCGCCGGTGTGGGCGGCGCTGGAGAGGACGGTGACGCGGCCGTCTGGGGCGAGCCGATCGAGGAGGCCGGTCACCAGGATGAAGTGACCGACATGGTTGGTGAGCATCTGCAGCTCGACCCCGTGCTTCACCTCGCGCTTTGGCAGGGCCATGATGCCCGCGTTGGTGATGATCCCGTAGAGCTCGCCGACGCGATCGCGGGTGGTCGCGACCGCGGCGCGCACGCTGGCGGGCTCCGAGAGGTCACAGGCGACCGCGACCGCCTCTACCC
The DNA here is from genome assembly GCA_040376505.1 of Alphaproteobacteria bacterium. Classification (GTDB taxonomy): domain Bacteria; phylum Myxococcota_A; class UBA796; order UBA796; family UBA2385; genus JBEIQK01. Next base: position 4,862 of record JBEIQK010000361.1, read on the forward strand.
CGACCTCCTTCGCGGCGGCCTGCACCTTCTCCTCGGTGCGGGCGAGCCCGACCACGGTCGCCCCGCGCCCGGCCAGCACCCGCAGCGTCTCCAGGCCGAGCCCGGAGGCCACCCCGGTCACGAGGAGGGTGCGGCCCTTCAAGTCGACCCCCGCGGCCACCTCCTCGGCGGTGGAGGTGTAGCCGAAGCCCGACGGCCCCTTGCCCTTGAACAGTCCGAACAGCGACATGGCGAGCTCCGAGAGGCCGTCCACCTACACACCGCGAAGCGGACGGGAAGGGCTGCCCTCCAGGCGCCTAAGCCCGCGTCGGCCCCGGAGGGATCCGCTCGGCGCCGTTCGCCTCCCGCGCCTCGAGCACCCGCCCCAGGTTCCCCTCGATCCAGCTCCCCAGGGCGTCGACCCGCTCCGCCACCTCGCGCCCCATCGGCGTGAGGGAGTACTCCACCCGCGGCGGCACCTCGGCGTAGACCTCACGCAACACGAAGCCATCGTCCTCGAGGTGCCGGAGGGACTGCGCCAGCATCTTCTCGCTCACCCCGCCGATGCGCCGCCGCAGCGCTCCAAAGCGCAAGGTCCCGCCCTGGAGCACCACCAGCACCATCATCCCCCACCGGCTCACCACATGGTCCAGCACACGGCGCGTGGGGCAGTCCGCCGCCAACAGGTCACCGGAGAGGGCTGGATTGGGAAGAGACATTTTCAATACTTACCTCAAGGTAGGTACTTGCTGCAAGTAACCTACGGGTCTATCCACGGGGCGCGCAGATGACCGCGCCGAGAACTCTCTCCAAAGGTGTACGATGATCCTGATCAGTGGAGCAACCGGCGAGCTCGGGCGCCTCGTGGTCGACGCCCTCCTCACCCGCGTCCCGGCAGCCACCGTGGTGGCCGGGGTGCGCGACCCCGCCAAGGCCGCCGACCTCGCCGCCCGCGGCGTGACGGTTCGCCGATTTGACTACGACGCCCCCGAGACCCTCGGGGCCGCGCTGGTCGGGGTGGACCGCCTCCTGCTCATCTCCGGCAACGCGATCGGCCAGCGCGTCTCGCAGCACGCCGCCGTCATCGCCGCCGCCAAGGCCGCGGGGGTGAAGCTCCTCGCCTACACCAGCATCTTGGGTGCCGACCGCTCCTCCCTCGGCCTCGCCGCCGAACACGCGGCCACCGAGCACGCGATCGCGGCGAGCGGGCTGCCGGCGATGATCCTCCGCAACGGCTGGTACGCCGAGAACTACACCGGCAGCCTGCAGGCCGCCCTGGCCCACGGGGTGCTCGCCGGGGCCGCCGCCGCCGGAAAGGTGGCGCCCGCCGCGCGCAAGGACTTCGCCGAGGCCGCTGCGGTCGTGCTCACCACCGAGGGGCACGCAGGCCGCACCTACGAGCTGGCGGGCGACACCGCGCTGAGCCTGCCCGACGTCGCGGCGATCATCGCGGCCGCGGGGGGAAAGCCGGTCGTCTACCAGGACATGCCTGCA
>JBEIQK010000228.1:0-8636 GCA_040376505.1 Alphaproteobacteria bacterium
GGATCGGAGCTGCAGCAGCGCATCCTCGGCGAGCAGTCTCGCGAGCGCCTGCGGGCCGCCATCCTGGCCCTGCCCGAGCGCAAGCGGCAGTGCGTGATCCTCTACTATGGGCGCGGGCTCAGCCTCGCCGAGATCGCCGCCGTCTTTGATCTCACGCCGGCACGCATCTGTCAGATCCTCGCCACCGCGCGGGCCGATTTGAAGATGGCGCTGGAGGGGATAGTGTCCCCCGGAGACCTGCTCTCGCCCGAGGCCTCGCGCCAGGAGTCTGCATGAGCCGCGACATCTACCCCTCACTCTCGGGCGCCACCGCGTCGTGGCGGCACATCGAGGTGATCGCGCACAACATCGCCAACGTGTCGACCACGGGCTTCAAGTCCCAGAAGGTCGGCTACGAGCAGATCCAGCGCTCGGCGATGCCACTCGGCAACAGCTACGTTCGCCTCGCGCCGGGGGGGCCTGACCTCTCCGACGGCTCGATCATCCAGGATGGCGTCGACACGCACCTTGCGCTGCAGGGCAAGGGCTTCTTTGTGGTCGACGGCGGCAATGGCCGCGAGGTGCTGATGCGCGGCGGCGACCTGCTCATCAACCCCGAGGGGCAGCTCGTCACCCGCAGCGGCCAGGTGGTCCAGGGTGAGGCCGGCCCCTTCGAGATCCCCGAGGGCGAGCGCCCCGTCATCGATCTCGACGGCACCGTGCGCACCGACCGTGGCAACGAGCTCGGCAAGCTGCGCATCGTCCAGGCCAAGCAGGTCGAGAGCCTGGGCACCGACCGCTACCGGGCCCTCGGTGAGACCGAGGCGGCCACAGAGTTCTCTGTTCACCAGGGCGCCCTGGAATCGTCCAACGTGAACCCCATGTTGGACATGGTGCAGCTCATGGAAGCGGCGCACCACTTCGAGATTTACCACAAGGCGATGTTGACCTCCGACGAGCTCGACAAGACCATGTACTCCGCGGCGAGGGGCTGATGCGCGCGCTTTACACTGCTGCGACCGGCATGTCCGCTCAGCAGCTCAAGATCGACAACATCGCGAACAATCTGGCGAACGTCTCGACCACTGGGTACAAAAAGACCCGCGAGTCCTTCGAAGACCTCATCTACCAGAACATCCCCATCGGCGGCGCCTCGGTCGACAACCCGCGGCCCACGCTGCTGCAGGTGGGCACCGGCGTGCACACCGTCGCGCTCACGCGGGACTTCCGCAACGGCGACATGGTCTACACCGGCAACGAGTTCGACCTCGCCCTCGGCAAGCGCGGCTTCTTCGTGCTCGAAGGGCCGGGCGGCGAAGAGCGCTACACCCGCGACGGTCACTTCGTGAAGAACGTCGACGGCGAGTTGGTCACCGCCGAGGGCTACAAGCTGCAGCCCAGCGTGGAGATCCCCGAAGACGCCGTGCGCGTCGTCGTCGCCGAGGATGGCACCGTTCAGGCCGAGTTCGCCGACACCACCGAGCTGGTGACGGTGGGGCAGATCCAGGTGGTCGACTTCATCAACCCCTCCGGGCTGCGCAACCTCGGCGGCAACCTCTACCAGGTGACCCCTGAGAGCGGTGAGCCGCAGATCCTCGACGCCGAAGAAGGCTTCGTGCAGGTCAACCAGGGCTTCTTGGAGAACAGCAACGTCGACATCGCCGAAGAGCTGATCAACATGGTCCTGGCGCAGCGGGCCTTTGAGACCAACAGCAAGGTCATCCAAACCGAGGATGACAACATGCAGACCATCAACACGCTCAAGCGGTGATGGTCCTGTGGCGCCTCGGCCTGGCCCTGGCCGAGGGTCCGGTCGGCGCGCCCACCGCCGAAGAGGCGATTCAGCGCGAGGCCATGCGGATCCTTCAGGTCGCGCCGAGCGATGTGGAGGTCCGCAGCGTGGGGCTTGGCGAGGTCAAGGGCTGCCCGGGCCTGCGGAGCTACGAAGCCGAGGCCCAGCCCGGCGAGCACTTTCGGGGCCGCAGCGAGCTCTGGGTGACGGTGCTGGGCGACGGCCGGCCTTGCACGCGGCTGCGCGTCTCGGCGCGGGTGGAGGTTTGGATGGAGGCGCCGGTGGCCAGCCGGGCCCTGGCCCCCGGAGAGGCGGTGGTCGCGACGATCGGCCGCGTCCGCCGCCAGGACGTCGACGGCCCCGTGGTTGATCTCGCCCAGGGGCGCTGGGAGGTGGTGGCCCCCATCGCCGCCGGCCAGGCCATCACCCGCCTGCGGGCGCGCCCCGCTCCCCTGCGCCGCGACGGCGATCCGGTCGAAGTGGTCATCCTGCAAGGCGGGGTTCGTGTGAAGACCTCCTGCGAAATGCTGGAGGATGGTTATGAGGGCCAGCGCGTACGCGTACTTTGCGCTCAGGTGGGCTCGACGGTGTCGGGAACCCTGGACGGGACGGGTTCAGTGATCCTCGGAGGCGCTCCATGAGCGATGTGATGGGCCGGTCTTTGATTCTGGGCCTGCTGCTGGCGAGCGGCGGCGCCCTGGCCGAAGACAAGCTGGAGCAGTGGAAGCGGATGGCGCTGGTGATCCCGCCCGAGCCGGATCCTGCGCCGCCGGGCAGCCTCTGGAACGAAAACACGGCGCGCGTGCTGGTTGGCATGGACGCCAACGCGCGACGCGCGGGCGACCTCATCACGGTCAACATCACAGAAGAGACGCGCAGCGAGATCCTCGCCTCCACCGAGTCCAAGCGCGAGAGCAGCGTGGGCGGCGGCGTTGGCTCGCTCTTTGGCCTCGACAAGGGCATCACCAAGGCCAACAGCAACATGGGCGGCGAATTGGGCCTCTCCGTCGAGGGCGCCGCCGAATTCAAGGGCGACGGTAAGACCGCCCGCGAAGGCATGCTGGTCGGGCGGCTGACGTGCAAGGTGATCGAGGTCCAGCCCAACGGCAACCTCATCGTCTACGGCTGGAAGGAGGTCCGCTCCAACCGCGAGACGCAGTACCTGATGCTCACCGGCGCGGTGCGCCCCCAGGACATCAAGGCCGACAACACGGTCGACAGCCACCTGCTCGCCGAGGCCCACCTCGAGTACAGCGGCGCGGGCACCGTGTCGGACAAGCAGGGCCCGGGCATCGGGCAGCGCATCGTCGATCACGCCTGGCCCTTCTGATGAACCGCCGCGGGAGCCCCATGCGCAGCTGGCATCTCGGACTTCTTCTCGCCCTGGCCCTGGTGTCGCCACAGGCTGCCGAGGCTGCCCGCGTGAAGGACATCGCCCACGTCTACGGTGTGCGCGACAACATCCTCACCGGCACCGGCCTCGTCACCGGCTTGAACCGCACCGGCGACTCGCGGCGCAACGAGGCCACCATTCGGGCCTACGCCAACCGACTCCAGGGCCTCGGCTTTACCGTCAGCACCGACGAGATCCTGGCCCGCAACGTGGCGGTGGTGATGGTCACGGCCCGCCTGGGCGCCGGTGCGCGTCCGGGCGCCCTGCTCGACATTGAGGTCAGCTCCTCGGGGGACGCCACCAGCCTGGAGGGCGGCGTCCTGCAGCTCACCACGCTGTACGCCGCCAATGGCCAGGCCTTCGCCACGGCCCAGGGGCCCCTGCTGGTCGGCGGCTTCTCCGCGGAGCAGGAGGGCAGCAGCGCGCGCAAAAACCATCCCACGGTGGGCCGCATCCCCCAGGGTGCCATCGTCGAGCGCGACAACCCCAATCGCCTCGACCTCAACAAGCAGGATCGCATCTCCTGGCTGATCCGCGACCCCGACTTCACCACCGCCACCCGCCTCGCGGAGGCCATCAACCAGATCTACGGCGAAGACCTCGCCAAGGCCGAGGACGACGGCGTGGTGCGGGTTCGCGTGCCCAGCCGGTACCAAGGTCGGGTGGTCGACTTCGTGAGCGAGATCGAGGGGATCGAGGTCCAGATGGACCAGCCGGCCCGCATCGTCGTCAACGAGCGCACCGGCACGGTGGTGATGGGCGCCGATGTGCGCATCTCGCCCGTCGCCGTGGTGGTCGGCGGCCTCTCCATCGAGATCCAGCGCGACACCAACGTGAGCCAGCCCAATGCCCTCGGTCGCGGCGCCACGGCCGTCACCCGCAACGCCGCCGTCTCCGTCAAAGAAGAAGAAGGCGAGTTGGTGATGCTGGAGGGCGCCAGCATCGGTGATCTGGTCAAGGCGCTCAACAAGCTCGGCGTCAAGCCGCGCGACCTCATCCAGATCCTGATGGCCATCGAGGGCTCGGGCGCCCTGCACGCCGATCTGGTGGTCCAGTGATCCCGGTCGAGCTCCTCGGCCCCTCGACGGCGGCGCTCAGCGCCCAGCGATCGGCCGCCCAGATGGACGAGGTGCGCCGAGCCGCTGCCTCGCCGGCCTCGGTCGACAAAGCCTTGGAGGCCGGCAAGGCCTTTGAGGCCTACTTCGTCGAGATGATGGTGAAGGAGATGCGCGAGACCGTGCCCGACGGCCTCTTCTCCAGCCAGGCGATGGAGATGTTCTCTGGGCTCCTCGACCAGGAGATCTCCAAGCGCATCGTCGAGCGCGGCGGCTTCGGTCTGCAGGAGCGCATCGCCGAGTCCATCCGCGGCGCTGGCCGTCGCCCCGAGGTGGGTCCGGAGGGCCTCCGGCCGATGGGGGGCATCCCCCTGCCGGTGATCGGCCGCCTGACCTCGCGCTTCGGCCTGCGCGACGATCCCTTCGACGGCGACACCCGGCACCACAAGGGCCTGGACATTGGCGCGCCCCAGGGGGCCCCGATCCGGCCGGTGATGCCCGGGGTGGTGGTCTCAGCGGGCCCACGCTCGGGCTACGGCAACGCCGTGGAGATCGACCATGGCGAGGGCGTCACCACGCTCTACGCCCACTGTGACACCCTGCTGGTCCGCCCGGGCCAGGAAGTGGTGCCTGGCGAGCCGATCGCCACGGTCGGCTCCACCGGGCGATCCACAGGCCCCCACCTGCACTTCGAGGCCCGCCGGCATGGCGAGGCGATCGATCCGCTGTGGTATTTCGGCTGGGAGCCTTGACCGTCGCTCATCCTGCAGAGTCGAGGCCGCTGTCGCTTAATCGGGCCTGCGGGTCAACCGAAGACAGGTGTGGGAGGCATCCATGCGGATCCTGAACAACCTGCCGGTTCGCGAGCTTGAGGCTGGTCGATTGGGCGTGCGCGCCGCTCGTCTGCCTTCGCGTGAGGTAGCGGGCGATGGGGTGCAGCTCTCTTCGGAGGGGCGCTTCATTCAGGATTTGCGCAATGAGGTGCGCGAGGCGCCCTCCTTGCGACCCTCCGAGGTTGCCCGGGCGCGTGCGGATGTTGCCGCGGACGCCCTGGGAGCCTCCGATCTGGACGCGGCGGTTGACGCCCTCCTCGCCGGGATGTGATGGACCGAGCCGTCCTCAGCTTGATCGAAGGTTCCATTGAGGCAGCAGAGCAGCAGCTCGCTGCCGCAAAGTCGTTGGATCTGGATGGCCTGAAACAGGCGACCGAGCGGCGTCAGGATCTCAATTTCGAGCTAAGTCTGGTCAAGCTGACACCCGCCGACATTCAGGAGTTTCCGGAGCTCCGCGATCTGCTGTCGCAGCTCGACCTGTTGGACCGTCGGCTCACCAATGTGTTGGGCGCTGCCGGAGAGGTGTTTTCGGCCTTGCTGCCGAGCTCTTCGCCGGTCACCTATGCCGCCGACGGAAAGCTGCGCGGGAGATACGCATGAGCTTGTTCACATCGTTGTATGCCGCACGTTCAGGGCTCCGGGCGGCCTCCTCGGGCATCGCGGTGGTCAGCCACAACGTGGCCAACGCTGCCACCGAGGGCTTCTCCCGGCGCCGCATCGTCGCCTCCACGAGCGAGCCTGTGCGCCTGGGCAACGCCTGGTTTGGCACGGGCGTCTCGGTCAAGGGCGTCAGCCGCGTCACCGACCAGCTGATCGCCGAGCGGGTGGTGCGGATCACCGGCAAAGAGGCGCGGGCCACCAGCAGCCGCGACATCCTCAGCTCCTTGGAGAAGGTCGCCTTCGACGGGTCCACGGGCCGCAGCTCGGCCGATCTCCTCTCGGCCTTCTACGACTCCATGCGGCGGCTCTCCACCGATCCCAGCGATCGCTCGCTGCGCGCCGCGATGGTGACGTCGGGCGTGGCCCTGGCCGACAACCTCAACCAGACCTCCCGGTCGATGACCGAGACGCTCGACGGCATCGTCGCTGAGCTGCGCGCCACGGTTGATGGTATTCAAGAGAAGCTGGACAAGATCGCTTCGCTCAACCGCAGCGTCGCCCAAAGCGGGCAGAGCCTGGGGGCCGGCGACTTTGCGGACGACCGCGATCAGCTCATCGCTGAGGTGGCAGAAGAGCTCGGCGCCACGGTGGACTTCACCAACGAGGGGCAGGCCACCCTCTTTGTCGGCGGTCACGCGATCGTCAGCGGCGGGGTCGCCCGCACGCTGGCCATTGGCGGAACCCCGGCGGCGCCCACGATCACCGTCTCGGCTGATCGCGGTGTCATCGACCTCACGGCGCTGGCGGGCGGTCGCTTTGGCGGCATGATGGACGCCTTCAACACCACCAGCGGCCTGTTGACCGATCTCAACACCTTCGCCGCTGACCTCGCCACCAATGTGAACACGCAGCACACCGCCGGCTTCGACCTCAACGGCGTCGCGGGCATCGACTTCTTCACGGTCACAGCCGGCACCGAAGGCGCGAGCATCGCGGTCGACGCGACCATCGAGGCCGATCCGGGCCTGGTCGCGGCGGCGGGCGCGGTTCCGGTGGGCGTGGGCGACGGCGACAACCTCGCGCTGCTGATCGGGCTCGAAGACGGCTTGAACTTCTCCGGCGCCACGGTCACCGGCGAAGACGCGCTGGCCGATATCTTCGCCGAGCTCGGCCGTGAGGTCTCCACCGCTGACCTCAACAGCCAGGCCCTCGCCACCGAGAAGTCCGACCTCGCCGAGCTTCGTGAGTCGGTGTCCGGCGTCAGCCTCGACGAAGAGGCCACCTCCCTGATCTCCTGGCAGGCGGCCTACCAGGCCTCTTCTCGCGTAGTAACTGCGACCAACCAGCTCCTGGGTGAGCTGATGGAGATGGTGCGCTGATGACCCTCATTCGGACCACCTTCATCGGGCGCCTCAACGCCAACGGCCGCGAGGTGTCCAAGTTGGGCGCTCGCCTTGGCCTCGCCCAGATTCAAGCCGCCTCGGGCATCAAGTACAACCGCGCCTCCGACGATGTTGGCCGGGTCTCCCGGCTTCACGGCCTGCGCGAGCACCTCGCCGATCAAACGGTCTTCGAGGAGAACGCCACCTGGTCCTTCGGCATGATGACCCACGTCGACAACGCCCTGGAGGAGATGAAGGACGTCCTCACCAAGGCGCGGGAGCTGGCCGTCCAATTGGGCAGCGAGAGCTACAACGATCAGGATCGGATCGACGGCGCGGTCACCGCGCAGGGCCTGATGGACCAGCTCGTGCAATTGGGCAATTCTGAGGTCAACGGTCGCTATCTCTTCGCGGGCTTCGCCTGGGACGCTGCCGCCTTCGACGCCGCCGGCGTGTACCAGGGCGACACCGGTGATCCTTCCGTCGAAGTGGCCTCGGGCGTGAACGCGGCGACGAGCTTCGACGGCTCGGCGCTCCTGCAAGGCACCACCGACATCTTCGCCGAGGTCTCGGCCCTCTTCGCTGCCCTCGCCACTGGCAACGCAACCAATGTTCGTGCCCAGATCGATGGTCTGGAGAGCTCGGTAGAGCAGATCGGATCGGCCTTCGTCACCGCTGGCTACGAGGCCAACAAGGCCGACGATGCCCTGACCCTGGCCCAGAACCTCTCGCTGGCCTTGACCGAACAGGTCAGCGACATTGAGGACGCCGATCAGGTGGAGACCTACACCCTCCTCGCCCAGCTGAAGACGGCCTACGAGGCGTCTCTTCAGGTGACCTCGGCCTCGCGCTCGGACAACCTCTTTTCTCGACTGTGAGGTCGAGCCGCGCGGGTGACTCGGGCCCGCGAGGTTTTTCAGGTTTCGGATTCGACGGGATCGGGCTGTAGAGGAATCAAGTCCATTCCTTAATCGAAGAAGAGAACCGACCGAGAAGTACGGAGAGGCGGGTTGGCGTGATGCTACCGCCTCCAATCCAACTTCGACGAGGTGTGCACCATGTCGATGACCGTCCGGACCAACGTCTCGGCTATCCAGGCTGCTGGCGTATTGGGCAAGACCAACAAGACTCTGAGCAAGTCGTTGCTCAAGATCTCCAGCGGCCTCCGCATCGCTTCTGCGGCGGATGATGCGGCCGGCCTGGGTGTGAAGACCAACCTGCAGACGAGCGCCATCAGCGTTCGGCAGGCGATGCGGAACACCAATGACGGGATCTCCATCATTCAGACCGCCGAGAGCGCTGCCAACGAGATCACCGACATCCTTCAGCGGGTGCGTGAGCTCGCGGTGCAGTCTGCGTCGGAGACGCTGCAGGACACCAGCGTTCCTACATCGACGACGAGTACCAGGAGCTGATCTCCGAGATCGATCGCATCGCGAACTCCACCGAGTTCAACGGCATCTCTCTCGCGAACTCCAGCGCTGCCTCGGGCGTCGCCGTGCAGGTGGGCATCACCAGCAACACCACCAACAGCCAGATCACCATCCGGCTGGGTGACCTCACCTCGAACTCCGGCCTCGGCCTGAGCTCGATCTCCCTCAC
>JBEIQK010000235.1:0-8504 GCA_040376505.1 Alphaproteobacteria bacterium
CGGCCCACGCGCTCGCGACCCCGATGGGTGCCATCGAGCTGCTCGCCGAGGAGGCTGGGCTCGACATGCCCGCCGACGCCGCCGGTCAGCAGTCCCTGCGCACGCTGCGCGGCGAGGTGCGCCGTTGTCGGCTGATCCTCGACCGGATGCTGGCCGGCGACAAGGGCGCGGCGGGCGAGACCTCCGCGATCGCTGAGCGTGTCTGCGCCTGGGTGGAGGACTGGCGCTGCGCGCAGGAGGCTCCCATTCGGCTGGACCTCACCGTCGACCCCGCGGCCGGCACGGTGCGCGGCGGCGAGGATGGCTGGCGCGACGCGCTCTGGACCTTGCTCGACAACGCGCGCACCGCGGGTGAACCCATCGCCGTGCGCCTCACCGTCGAACCACACCAGATCTACGTCTTCATCGAGGACAGCGGCCCCGCCGTCCCCGCCGACGATCTCGTCCGCGCGGGCCAGCCCTTCTGGAGCGCATGGCGCGACCGCAAGGGCACCGGCCTCGGCCTCTTCGTCGCCCGAACCTACGCGCGCGCGGCGGGCGGCGATGTCCTGCTCACGCCGCTCGAGCGGGGCCTTCGCGCCACCCTCGTGATGGTGCGCGCATGACCACGGTGCTCGTCGTGGAGGACGATGCCATCTACCGGGGCGCCCTCGCCCGGGCCTTGGCGCGGGAGGGATTTCAGCCCGTGGAGGTCGACGGCGTCGAGTCCGCCTGCGCTTACGCCGCCTCAAGCAAGCCGGCCTTCGCGGTGATCGACCTCCGCCTCGGCGACGGGTCGGGCATCGACGTGGTTCGCGAGCTCGCCCGCGCGGCGCCCCACTGCAAGTCGGTTCTGCTCACCGGGCACGGCACCATCCCCGCTGCCGTCGAGGCCATGCGCGCCGGGGCCTCGGACTTCCGCACCAAGCCCATCTCAACCGCCGAGCTGGTCGATACGCTGCGCCGCTCGGCGGACGCCACCAACTCGGGCGCCCCCGATCCCCTCGGCCGCGCCGAGCGCGAGCACATCCTCAAGATGCTCGACGCCTGCAATGGCAACATCTCCGCGGCGGCGCGCCGGCTGAACCTGCACCGGCGCACGCTGCAGCGAAAGCTCCAAAAGCTGCCCCCAACAGGCTGAATCCAGCCTTGTCGCATGCGCCTGCGACAAGGTGTCGCATGGCTGTCGCAGGGGGCGAGCCAGTAGGAGGGCGCCATGGACCCCGCCCTCGATGATCCGCCCGGCGAAGAGATCGTCATCCAGGCCGAGCGCCCCGCGGGCTCGGCGACCGATCGCGCCCTCGATTGGGCGGCGATCGAGGCCATGCCCGGCCGCTCCGCCGACGACCTCCTGCGCGCGATGCCCGGCCTCCACACCTCCGCCCACGGCGGCCACGGCAAGGCCTACCAGTACTTTCTGCGTGGCTTCGACGCGGTTCACGGGTCGGACATCGCCGTTTCGCTCGAAGGGGTGCCGATCAACGAGGTGTCCAACGTCCACGGGCACGGGTTTCTCGACTTGCACTTCATCGCGCCGGCCCTCGTGCGGGGGCTCACCTTGCGGCCGGGCACCTGGCGCGCCGATACCGGCGACTTCGGCATCGCCGGCTCGGCCGAGTTTTCGCTTGGGCTCGAGGAGGCCGGCGGGCAGGTCTGGGTCGGCGGCGGCACCGACCGGAGCGGCGCCAGCACGCTGGCCTGGCGGCCAAAGGCCTCTAAACCAGGCACCTTCCTCATCGCCGACGTCGACCTGGGGCAGGGCGTAGGCGATGCGCGGTCGTGGCAGCAGGTGCGCGCAGGCGCGGGGTGGGAGGGGGAGCCCGGATCGCTGCGCGCGCGGGCGTGGATCCTGGCCTACGAGGGCGTGTTCGAGTCGCCGGGCGTGCTGCGCGAAGATGATCTCGCCGCGGGAGAGGTCGACTTTTACGACGCCTACCCCGTCGCTGGCGGCGGGTCTTCACGCCGGCTCCTGGCGAGCGCGCAAGCCTCGGGCGGAGACTCGGTGCCCTGGCGCGCCACGGTGTACGGCGGGTGGCGCGATCTGAACCTCGTCCAAAACTACACCGGGTTCTTCTACGACGCCGAACATGGCGACGGCACCGCGCAGGAGCACCACGCGGGGCTCGTAGGGAGCCGCCTCGAAGCCGGGTGGGCCGGCCCGGTCGGGCTCGTCGTGAAGGGCGGGCTCGACGCGCGCGGGGACTTCTTTGTCCAGTCCGAACACGTGGTGCGCACAGACGGGTCGACCTGGGCCACACCGGTCGAGGCCGCCGCGCAGCAGGAGGACCTCGGTCTGTGGATCGCCGCGCCCTGGTCGCCGGTTCGCTGGCTGCGGGTGGAGCCGGGCTTGAGGGGATCGCTGTTTCTCGTGCACCCCGAGGAAGACGATCCGCGCGTCGCCTGGGCGCGGGTGCTGGCGCCCAGGGCGGCCGCCACCCTGTTTCCCGACAGCAAGGTCACTGCCTTCGCCGCCTATGGCCGCGGCTTCCGGTCGCCCGCGGCCGGGGGCACCGAGCCCGGAGAGGTCGCGCCGATCGCGCTCTCGGACTCGGCGGAGTTGGGAGCCCGCGCACACCCGGCCGACTGGCTGGAGCTGCGCGCAGCGGGCTTCGCCACGCTTATCTCCGACGAGATCATCTTCGACCACGCCGCCGCGCGCTTCCTCGCCACCGGGCGCACCCGCCGCCTCGGCGTGGACGGAGGCGCGACCCTCCGTCCCGTCGAGCCGCTGCGCGTCGAGCTGGAGGTCACCCGCTCCGACGGCGTCTACGTCGCGACCGGGGAGCCCATCCCCTATGCGCCCCGGCTCCTCGTCGTGGGCGGCGTCTACACCGAGCACCTGCCGGTGGGCCCGCTGCACCTGACAACCGGCCTGCGCGCCTGGCACCTGGGGCCGCGACCGCTCCCGGGCGGCTTCTCCAGCCACGCCACCGGCTTGGTCGACGTCACCGCCCGCGCCGACTGGAAGCGGTGGAGCCTGTCGCTGGACCTCGACAACCTGCTCGGAACCGAGTGGCAAGACGGAGAGTTCGTCTTCCCCTCGCGCTGGGATCTCGACCAGGCGAGCGGCGAGCTCCCGGTGCGCCACTTCACGGCGGGCGCGCCCCGTGTCGCGCGCCTCGCGATCGGAAGGAGCTTCTGATGCTGTTCATCCTGCATATTTTGGCCTGCGGCGCCGCGGACCGTGCGCTCTTGACTGTTCCGGTGACCTTCGCAGGCGTCGCGGCGAATGTCGCGCCGGCGGCCGGTGTGACGGTCACGCTCACCGAGGCGTCGGTCACCTTGACAGACATTCGGATGGAGAGCCCGTCGCAGACGGCGCTCAGGCTGCCCTTCATCTCCGCTGCCTATGCCCATCCCGGCCACGACTTCGCGGGAGACGTGGCGGGTGAGCTCACCGGAACCTGGACCCTCGACATGCTCGGCGAGGACGCTCTGCTCGGCGACGCCTCCTGCTACGAAGGCGACTACGCCACGGCGCGGGTCTCGGTCTCACCTGATCCAGTGACCGTCCTCGCAGGCACCGCCACCGTAGACGGAAGGGCGACGCCCTTTCGGTTTGAGGTGGCGCCCGACCAGGAGATCACGGGCCTCTCATTCGAGATCGCGATGTCGGCCGACTCTCCACCGGGTGGCCTCGTCCTGTCCGCCGATCTCGCCCATGCGCTCTCGTTTGTCGACTGGCGCACCGCCGACACGGATGGCGACGCCACGCTCACCACCGCCGACGGCGCCCTCGCCAACACCGTCCTGTTCGGCGTCGTCGCCACCCCCACATGGAACCTCACCCTGGAGCCCTCATGACCCTCTTGGCCCTCCTCCTCACCGGCTGCGGAAGCGGCACCTGGACCGTCAACACCTGGGGTGAAGCGTTCATCGAAGACTCTATCCCCGCCGAGGTGTTCGAAGACGGCTGCTCTGTCACCTATGACCGCTTCGAGGTCGTGATGAGCGACGTCGCGCTGCTCGATGGGGACGGCGCCGACGTTGGCGTGGTGGACGGAGAACAGCTCTTCGATCTCACCAAGGCCGGCCCCCAAAAGGTCGGCTCGGTCGACGTGCCTGCCACGCACTATGCGAGCTCGCGCTTCTCGAGTGCGCCATCGAATCTGCTCGATGGGCACGCGATCTCCGTGGCCGGCACGCTCACCTGTGGCGGCGCCGACTACGCGATCGACTGGGTCTTCGACACCGAGGCCACCTACAACTGTGAGCCCGCCGACCTAACCATCCCCGCGGGCGGCGAGGACAGCACACAGTACACGATCCACGGCGACCACCTGTTCTACGACGGGCTCGAGAACGAGGACGCGGCCGTTCGCGGCCAGGCGGTCGCCGATGCGGACGCCGACGCAGACGGCGCGGTCACCCTGGCAGAGCTGGAGGCCGTCTCCGTGGCCTCCCTCGGCTACGCGGTGGGGCAGTACAGCGACGTCACGACGCTCGCGGACTTCGTCGGCTTCCTGACACAGACCCTCGGGCATGTCGACGGCGAAGGGCACTGTCAGGTCGATCTGTAGGCCCCGCGCCGCGCCCTGTCGCTCCGCATCGCCTCCCGCGGGTGGGCCGACTTCGTCGCCTCCCATTCCAGGTCGCGGCCTGGTCGGCCACCCCCGCCAAAGGCGACACAACTCCCTCAGTCGACGAGGCTGTCGCCCAGCATCCCCATGAGTTGGGCGGTGCCCTGGGCGCGACCCGCAGCGTGCTTGGCGCCCTCTTCGCCAAAGAAGGCCCCCTGCTCGGTGATGGTGAGCCGGCTGCCGCTGCCCCGGGCCTCCACCTCGATGGTGGCCAGCGACACCGACATCTTCCAGTCGTTCACGAACATTTCGTAGACATAGACGATCCGCTCGCCCTCGACGATGTCGTGGTAGGTGGATTGAAAGTTGGAGACCATGCCGGTCTTCCAGTGGCCCACCGCCGTCTCGCGGCCGCCCGGCCGGAAGTCAAAGGTGCGCTCGGTGATGACGACGGCGTCGCCATGGGCGCCGAACCAGCGATCCTTGAGGTCCTGGCGGGCGAAGGCGCCCCACAGCCGCGCGACGGGCGCCTCGAAGTCGCGGGTGATCGCGAAGGTGGCGTGGTGAACGGGGTGTTGGGACATCGCGACTCCAGGGGGACATGGAATTCAGGGCTGCTCTTCGCGCAGCAGGGCGTCGAGCCGGTCGAGCGACTGGTGCCAGGCGAGCTTCCGCGCGTCGATCCAGCGCTGCACCGCCGCCAGGGCCTCGGTCTGAACGGTGAAGGTGCGCACCCGGCCGGCCTTGTGACTGACCACGATGCCGCTCGCCTCCAGCACCTTTAAGTGCTGCACCACCGCCGACAGGGTCATGGCGTAATGGCTGGCGAGCTGACCGGCCGAAGCCGGCTGCTGACTCAGGCGCTCCACCATGCCGCGCCGGGCCGGATCGGCCAGGGCGCCAAAGACACGGTCGAGGGGATCGGGCGGCGAATGCTGAAGCATACGCTTTAGTATGGCGGACCCAACGAACAGTCAAGCAGCGACTTCAGCTTCCTCGCTGGATCCTCCTCCGGGAGGGCGCGGAGGAGCCCGCTCTGCCCCCTGGGCGACGCCGGGGCCGGCCACAGCCAAGGCCGGCAAAGCACAAGTCCGTGGTCGACAAGGCCCAAACCGCGCTGTAGCCTGCTCCATGCCCAAGATCCTGCTCCTCCTCTGTGGTCTCCTCGCCTGCACAAACGAGAAGGGTGAACCCTCCGAGAATGCCGACGACACCGCCGCGCCCGCGCGCCGCATGCCGGCCGAGTGGGAGCCCCAGGCGGCGGTGTGGATGCAATGGCCCCAACGCTGGGAGAAGAGCGACGAGCCCGACTTCGCCCGCATGGTGGCGGCGATCCTGCGCCACGAAGAGGTGGTGGTGCTGGTTCACGACGCCGACACCCGCGCCTCGGCCGAGGCGGCGCTGGTGGAGGTGGGCGGTCTCGATCCCAGCGTGATCGCCGCGGGCCAGTCGGCCGAGGGGCACGTCCTGCGCTTTGAGACGGTGCCCAATGACAGCGCCTGGATGCGCGACAACGGGCCGCGCTATGTCTACGTCGACGGGGCGCTCCACGCCCAGGACTGGGGCTTTGATGGCTGGGGCGGGGCCTTTGGCGACATCCCCTATGCGGCCGACGACGCCGTGCCCGCCGCGGTGGCCGCCCTGGAGGGGCTGCCGATGGAGACCGTGGAGCTGGTGCACGAGCGGGGCGACCTGGAGGTGAATGGCGTCGACACGGTGGTGCTCAACTGGAGCGTGATCGGTGACCCCAACCGCAACCCCGGCCTCACCCCCGAGGCGGCCGAAGCGGCGATGCGCCGGCACCTCGGCGTGTCGCGGGTGGTGATGCTGGAGGGCGCGCCTTCCGGCGATCGCACCGGCGGCCACACCGACGGCTTCGTGCGCTTCATTGACGAGGAGCGGGTGGTGGTGGGGGACTGTTCAGACTCCAGCGCCTGTCAGCCCGGCGACGCCGACGACGCCATCTACGACGACGCCGCCCTGCGCCTCGAAGCGGCAGGGCTGACCGTCTTGCGCTGGCCCTACGCCACCTCGGTGCGCTACCGCGGCGTGAACCTCGACACCAACTACCTCAACTGGCTGGTGGGCAATGGCTTTGTGATCGCCACCGGCTTTGGCGACCCCGACGCCGACGCGGCGGCCCAGGCCCAGTTGGAGGACTGGTTTCCCGGGCGCACCGTCTATGTGATTGAGATGTTGGAGTCCTGGTACAATGGCGGCGGGGTCCACTGCCACACCAACGACATGCCGCTGCCCACCGAAGGGGACTGAGGGTGCCGTTTCAGCCGGTTCCGCCCGTTTCAGGACACCGAAACAGGGGCCCGACCCGACCTGCGCGAGGCGGGCCCCCTTGCGGAGGCGCCCGGCGGCGGGCTCGGCGGGGCTGAGGCCGTCGGGGGCGGCGATCCCGGGGCTGGGCGCCGCGCGCCTACCGAGGCAGGCTGTTGGCGTTCCAGGCCATCATGCCGCCGGTCAGGTTGAAGACCGCATCAAAGCCCTGGCGGGCCAGGAAGGCCGCCGCCCGCCCCGAGCGCGCCCCGCTGCGGCAGATGAGCAGGATCGGCGCGGACTGGTCCCAGCCGGCGGCGGCCTGGGGCACGGTGCCGAGCGGGGCCAACTCCGCGCCGGAAAGGTGGCCCAGGGGCCCGGTGAACTCGTCGGGCTCGCGCACATCGACGAGGTGCAGCTCGCCCAGGTGGGGCAGGACGGCCAGCGGAGAGACCTCGCGAAAGCCGGCTGGCTGCAGGTCGGAGTGGGCGAGCAAGAGGGGAGAGGGCATCGGGGGCTCCGGAGCGAAGGGGGAACAGAAGGCTCCAAAGCAAGGCCCGTGCCGGCCCCTCCCGACCGCCCCCAGCGCGGAATAGGAGGCCGCCCATGAGCGCCTACCCTCACCTCCTCTCCCCCTTGCGCGTCGGCCACCTGACCCTCCCCAATCGGGTGCCGATGGGCTCCATGCACGTCGGCCTCGAAGAGGAGGGCGGCGACTACCCGCGCCTCTCCGCCTACTTCGCCGAGCGGGCCCGCGGCGGCGTGGGCCTGATCGTCACCGGCGGGGTGGCCCCCAACTGGGCGGGACAGGTCAAGCCCCTGGCCAGCACGCTCAACTCCAAGCGCGAGGCCCGGCGCCACCAGAAGGTGACCGAGGCGGTCCACGCGGCGGGCGGCCGCATCGCGATGCAGATCCTCCACGCCGGCCGCTATGGCTACCACCCCTGGGCGGTGGCCCCGACGCGGATCAAGTCGCCGATCAGCCCCTTTTCGCCCTGGGGACTGTCTACGCGCGGCGTGCGCAGCACCATCGCCGACTTCGTGCGCTGCGCCGGCCTCGCCAAGGAGGCAGGCTACGACGGCGTGGAGGTGATGGGCAGCGAGGGCTACCTGATCAACCAGTTCCTCGTGTCGCACACCAACCGCCGAAACGACGAGTGGGGCGGCGACTGGAAGCGGCGGATGCGCCTGCCGGTGGAGATCGTCAAGGGCATCCGCGACGCGGTGGGGCCGGACTTCCTGATCATTTACAGACTGTCCATGCTGGACCTCGTGCCCGACGGCAGCACCTGGGAGGAGATCCTCGAGCTGGCCGCCGCCATCGAGGCCGCCGGCGCCTCGATCCTCAACACCGGCATCGGCTGGCACGAAGCCCGCATCCCCACCATCGCCACCTGCGTCCCGCGGGGCGCGTTTACCTGGGTCACCCGCCGCCTGCGCGGGGCCGGGGTGGTGAAGATCCCGCTGGTCACGAGCAACCGCATCAACACCCCCGAGGTCGCCGAGGCGGTGCTGGCCAGCGGATCGGCCGACATGGTGAGCCTCGCGCGGCCCCTGCTGGCCGACCCGGACTTTGTCGCCAAGGCCGCCGCCGGCCGGGCCGCCGACATCAACACCTGCATCGCCTGCAACCAGGCTTGCCTCGACCACATCTTCCAGAACCGGCGCGCGAGCTGCCTCGTCAACCCGCGGGCCTGCCATGAGACCGAGCTGGTCTACCACCCCACAACGGCCCCC
>JBEIQK010000008.1:0-30747 GCA_040376505.1 Alphaproteobacteria bacterium
GACTCTGAACGGAGGCTCGCCGAGGTGCGAGCTCGCTACGAAAAGGCGCTTGCCGAGAAGTCCAAGGCCTTGGGCGCGGTGACCGCGGAATTGGAGACCGCGCGGCGGGACCATCTCGCGGTGGTGGAGGCGTTGAAGCTGGAGAGCGCCGCCGCCAGGTCCGAACTGGCGTCCTTCGAGCAGAAGGTGCGCGCATTGGTGGCCACGGCCACCCCGGAGAAGCTGGAGGCGCTCCAGCGCTTCGCCGATGGCGACCGCCAGGGGGCCTGGTCGACGGTGGCGGCCCGGGCGCAGGCGCAGGGGGTGTCGGCCCGCGAACTGCGGGGACTGGCGGCGCTGCGCGGGGTGATGCGCACCCATGGCGAGGCCACGGCCGACGAAGTCCTGGCCTTGTGGGATCAAGCGGCGGCGGCGGAGCCTGGCGATCTGTGGACCGAGGTGTTCCGCGCCCGCCTCGCGATGGAGCTGTGGGCGCTGCCGCGGGCGGCGGCGGCGGCCGAGGCGGCGATGAAGGCGGCAGGGTCAGGGCCCCAGCGCGCGATCGCGCTTCGAGAGGTGGGCGCGGTCGCCCTGGCGCAGGGGGACCTGCCGAAGGCGGCAATGGCCTTTGGCGTGGCCCTTCAAGACCTGCGAGCGGCGGCGGCGCAGGCCCCCTCGTCGACCGACCTCGCGCGGGAGGTCTCGCTGGGCCTCGAGAAGGTCGGCGATGTGCGGGTCGCCCAGGGCGACCTCGTTGGCGCCCGCCAGCACTACGAGGAGAGCCTCGGCATCGGGGTCGCCCTGTACAAACAGAACCCCGCCTCGGCCGAGCTCGCCTGGGATGTCTCCTACAGCCTGAACCAGGTCGGCGACGTCTTGCGCGCCCAGGGCGACCTCACAGGGGCGCGCCAGCGCTACGCCGAGAGCCTCGACATCCGGGCTGCCCTGTACAAACAGAACCCCGCCTCGGCGGACCTCGCGCGAGACGTCGCCATCAGCCTGGACAACGTCGGCGAGGTGCTGCGCGAGCAGGGTGACCTCGCCGGTGCCCGCCACCGCTACGAGGAGAGCCTTGCCATCGTGCTCGCCCTGCGCGCCCAGGACCCCGCCTCGGCCCAACTCGCCCGCGACGTCTCTGTCAGCCTGGACAATGTGGGCGATGTGATGCGCGAGCAATGCGATCTCGCCGGGGCGGGCCGGCGCTACCGCGAGAGCCACGCCATCCTCTCCGACCTGTACAAACAGAACCCCGCCTCGACCGCCCTCGCGCAGGATGTCTCGCGGAGCCTCGACAAGATCGGCGACGTGCTGCGCGACCAGGGAGACCTCACCGGTACGCGCCAGCGCTACGAAGAGAGCCTCGCCATCCGCGTCGCCTCGCGCGCCCAGAACCCCGCCTCGGCCGAGCTGGCGCGGGATGTCTCGCTGAGCGTGGACAGGATCGGCGACGTGCTGCGCGCCGAGGGCGACCTCACCGGGGCGCGCCAGCGCTACGAAGAGAGCCTCGCCATCGGGCTCGCCTTGCAAAAACAGAACCCCGCCTCGGCCGCGCTCGCGCGGGCCGTCTGGGTCACCAAGGCCAGGCTGGCGGCCTTCCCGAATCCCCCTGTCCCCTGGAGCGAGGTCCTGGGCGAGATGGAGGCCATGAAGGCGGCGGGCACCCTCGACCCAGCGGATGAGAAATTCCTGGAGCACGCCCGCACCCAGGCCGCGAAGGAAGCGGCGGCCAGGGGCAACTGAGCGCCCGAATCCGCAGCGCCCAGCGCCAGTCGGCGTCTTCGGAGTCGGGCCTGGCAACTGGGGGCTTCGCCGCCAGCCCACGCCCCCTAACCTCGCACCAGCCCAATCAAGGCCGCCACCACGTCTGGATCCGCCAGCGTAGACAGATCCCCCAGGGACTCCGTCTCACCCTCGGCGATCTTGCGCAGGATCCGCCGCATGAGCTTGCCCGAGCGCGTCTTCGGCAAGCCCGGCGCCAGGATGATGTGGTCGGGCGTGGCGATGGGGCCGATCGCCTTGCGCACCGCCTCCTTCAAGGCCCCGACGAGCTCGGCGGGATCGCGGTGCTCCCCCTCCACCAGCACCACATAGGCGAAGATGCCCTGGCCCTTGATGTCGTGGGGGCAGGGCACCACCGCCGCCTCGGCCACCGAGGGGTGGGCCACCAGGGCGCTCTCCACCTCGGCCGTGCCCAGGCGGTGACCGCTCACATTGATGACATCATCGACCCGGCCGGTGATCCAGATGTAGCCATGGCCGTCGCGCCGGGCCCCGTCGCCCGTCAAATACAGACCATGCTGGGGCAGCCAGTAGGTCTGCAGATAGCGCCGGTGATCCCCCCAGATGGTGCGCGCGAAGCCCGGCGTCGGCCCGCGGAGACAGAGCAGGCCGCTCACGTCATTGCCTTCGAGGATGGCGCCTTCCGGGCTCACCAGCAGGGGCTCCACGCCGGGGAGCGGCAGGGTGGCCGAGCCCGGCAGCAGCGGCGTGGCCCCCGGGATGGGGCTGATCTGTACGCCCCCTGTCTCGGTCTGCCACCAGGTGTCGACCACCGGGCAGCGGCCCTGACCCACCTGATCATGGTACCAGCGCCAGACCTCGGGGTTGATGGGCTCGCCGACGGTGCCGAGCAGGCGCAAGCTGGCCCGGCTCGACCCGAGGAGGTGCTGATCGCCCTCGCGGATGAGGGTGCGCAGCGCCGTGGGGCTGGTGTAGAGGACCGTGGCGCCGACCTGATCGACCACCTGCCACAGACGACTCGGATCGGGCCAGGTGGGGATGCCCTCAAAGAGCACGCTGGTGGTGCCATTGGCCAGCGGCCCGTAGAGGATGTAGCTGTGGCCGGTGATCCAGCCCAGATCGGCAGCACAGAAGTGCACGTCGTCGGGCCGCAGGTCAAAGACCTCGCGGTGGGTGCTGGCAGCGTAGGTGAGGTAGCCCCCCGTGCTGTGCACGAGGCCCTTGGGCTTTCCAGTGGAGCCCGAGGTGTACAGAATGAAGAGCGGGTCTTCGGCCTCCATCACCTCGGCCGGACACCAGGCCCGGTGGGCCGAGAGCGCCTCGTCGAGCGGCAGGTCGCGCCCCGGCGTCATCGGCACGGCGGCCCCGGTGCGGCGGGCCACCAGCACCGCGCTCACGAGGGGCGCCCCGCGCAGGGCCTCGTCGACGATGCGCTTGAGCGGCACATGCTTGTTGCCGCGCATCCCCTCATCGGCCGTGATCACCACCCGGGCCCCCGCGTCGAGGATGCGGTCGCGCAGGGCGTCGGCCGAAAATCCGGCGAAGACCACCGAGTGAACCGCCCCGATGCGGGCGCAGGCCAGCATCGCCACCGGCAAGGCCGGGATCATCGGCAGGTAGATACAAACCCGGTCGCCTTTGCGCACCCCCAGGCCGCGCAGGGTGTTGGCCATCTGCCCCACCGCGCGCTGCAGCTCGACAAAGCTGATCGGCTCGGCCACGCCGGGCTCGTTGCGCACCCAAAGCAGGGCCGTCTTGTGCGGGGTGGCCTCGGCGTGCCGGTCGACGCAGGAGTGGGTGAGGTTGAGCTGCCCATCGGCGAACCAGGCGAACTCGCCCGGCCCCATGCGGTGGTGGCCCTGGGTGGGTGGGCGCAGCCAGCGCAGGTGGGCCGCCTCGGCGAGCCAGAAGGCGTCGGGCTCGGCGAGGCTGAGGCGGTGCCGGGCCTGGGCCTCACCGAGAGAGCGCACCCGCGCCTGGGCGCGAAAGGAGGGGTGTTCAAGCAGGGGCGTGGACAGAGGACACCTCACAGGCGCCCCCTCTGTAGTCAGGGCCCCCGGCGGCCGTCCAACAAAGCTGCGAGGCGACTGATCGCCGTCAGCACGGTCTCGTCGCGCTTGGCGAAGCACAGCCGCACCACGGTGCGCACCGGGTCGGCCTCGTAGAAGGCCGAGATCGGGATCGCCGCCACCCCGTGCTCCACCACGAGGCGCTGGCAGAAGGCCACGTCGTCGGTCTCGCCCAAGGCGCCGATGTCGAGGTTCAGAAAGTAGGTGCCGGCGCTGTCGTAGACGGTGAAGCCCGCCGCCCGCAGCCCGCCGGCGAGCAGATCGCGGCTGCGCTGCAGGGCGGCGCGGCTGGCCTCAAACCAGGCGTCGTCCTTGCCGAGGCCATAGGCCACGGCCTCTTGCAAACAGGGTGGCGTGGTGAAGGTGAGGAACTGATGAGCCTTGGCCAGCACGCTCAGGATCGGCGGCGCGGCCGCCACGAGGCCCACCTTCCAGCCGGTCATCGAGAAGATCTTGCCGGCCGAGCCGATCTTCACGGTGCGATCGCGCATGCCCGGCAGGCTCATCATCGAGCGGTGGCGCCGGCCATCGAAGACCACATGCTCCCAGACCTCGTCGCAGAGCGCGATGACGTCGTGCTCCACGCAAAAGCGGGCCAGCAGCGCGAGGTCGACATCCGGGGTGACCGTGCCGGTGGGGTTGTGCGGGTTGTTGAAGACCACCACCCGCGTGCGCGGCGAGAAGGCCGCCCGGAGCGCCGCCTCGTCAAAGCGCCAGTCGGGCGGCCCCAGGCGCACCACCACCGGCACCCCGCCCGCCCGCCGCACCAGGGGCAGGTAGGCGTCGTAAAGCGGGGCGAAGAGCACCACCTCGTCGCCGGGCTTGATCAGCGCGAGCAAGGCGCCGGCCAGGGCCTCCGTCGCCCCCGAGGTCACCATCAGCTCGCTGGCGTCGAGGTCGAGGCCCTGCCAGCGGCGGTAGTGGTCGGCGGCGGCCTGGCGCAGCGAGGGCAGCCCCATCATCGGCGGGTACTGGTTGTTGCCCTCCACCACCGCGCGGGCCGCCACGGCGCGGACATCGTCGGGGCCGGGATCATCGGGGAATCCCTGGCCCAGGTTGACCGCCCCATGCTGGCGAGCGAGGGCCGACATCTGCTCAAAGATGGTGGTGGGCAGGCCGGCGAAGATCGGGTTCATGGCGCACCTCGGGCCCAGAGCCTACGCGGCGGCGCCCCTCCCGCGCCAGCCCCCCGGGGTGGACCAACCCGCCGTCGCGCGAATAGGCAGCCCCATGCGCTACCTCACCGGCTTCATCTGCGATCGGGGCCTTGGGCCCGAGCGAGGCGGCCGCGCCGCCAACGAAGACAACTTCCTGCTCGGCCACGAGGGCCGCACCCGGCACCTGCACAACAACGAGCTGATCGACGAAGGCGGCGACGCCGTCGAGCCCGGCGCCCTGCTCGCCGCGGTGGCCGACGGGATGGGCGGCCACGAGCACGGCGCCGTCGCCAGCGCCGCCGCCGCCCAGGCCCTCGCCCGCCTCTACCGCCAAGGCCTCGGCCCCGACCCCGAGGTCTCGCTGCACGGCTGGATCCTCCGCGCCCACCGCCGCCTGCGGGCCCGCGCCCGCGAGCGCGGCGCCGCCAACATGGGCACCACGCTCACCGTCCTGTGGCTGCACGGCCGCGAGGCCGTCTGGGCCCACGTCGGCGACAGCCGGCTCTACCTGCTCCGCAATGGGCAGCTTGGCGTGCTCACCAAAGACCACACCCGCGGCGAGTTCGCCAGCCGCGACGGCCGCCCCCTGCCCGTCGACGCCCGGGCCCTCACCCAGAACTTCATCTACGGCTCGCGGGGCTTTGGCGCCGACGAAGAGCTGCGCATCGACGCCGGCCAGGACACCGGCACCCTGGCCCTGCTCCCCGGCGACCGTCTCCTGCTGGCCAGCGACGGCCTGCACGGCTTCGTCTCGGCCGAGGCCATCGCCGAGCGCCTCAGCCGCGCCCCCACCGCCCAGGCCGCCGCCCAGGCCCTCTTCGAGGCCGCCCTCGCCGCCGACGGCAACGACAACATCACCGCCGTGGTGATCGAGGTGGCCGCCCCCTTGTAGGCCAGCCTTTGCTATTGCATCATGGATGAGATAGCATCCCCATACGAGCAGGGCCGCCCGGCGTGACCGCGCCGGACCCCCGCCCATGCCGGCCCCACGCGCCCGGCTGCCTTCTTCCTCGGCGATGGCGATGCCAACAGCCTCCACACGCGCCCTGCTCTGCGGCGCGCTCTCCTGCTGGGCCGGCCCCGCCTATGCCCAGGCGACAACGCCCCCGGCCGCGCCGCCGCCCGCGCCCGCCTCGGCCCCGGCCGCCCCCCTGGTGCCCCCTCGCCTGCTGGCCCCGGTGACGCCGAGCTACCCCGCGGCCGCGCTGGCCGAGCGTTTGGAGGGCCTCGTCTGGGTGCATGTGCGCATCGACGAGGCCGGTGTGGTGGTCGACGCCCACGCCCAGGCCGGCTCGCCCGAGGTCTTTCAGGCCGCCGCGGTCGAGGCCGCCCGCCAACTCCGCTTCGCCCCGGCCACCCAGGAGGGCGCCCCCGTCGCCGTCTCCACCCGGGTGAGCTTCTCCTTTGCGCCGCCGCCCCTCCCCGAGCCCGCCGCGCCCCCGCCCAGCGATGACGAAGGCTACGCCGAGATCACCACCGAGGTGCGCCGCACCGCCGAACCGCCCCGCACCGCCAGCGAGGTGCAGGTCGACGTCGAGAGCGTGGCCGCCGTGCCCCGGGCCAGCGCCGCCGAGCTGCTGACCCTGGCCCCCGGCGTCTTCCTCACCCAGGTCGGCGGCGGCGGCGATCCCGAGCAGATCTTCCTGCGCGGCTTCGACGCCCGCGAGGGCCAGGACCTCGACGTCACCCTCGAGGGCATCCCCGTCAACGACGTCGGAAACCCGCACGGCCACGGCCTCGTCGACCTGCACTTCGTCATCCCCGAGGCCGTCTCCACCCTCACCGTGGTGGAGGGCCCCTTCGACCCGGCCCAGGGCGACTTCGCCGTGGCCGGCAGCGCCCGCTTCGACCTCGGCCTCGCCGAGCCGGGCCTCATCGCCAAGGGGGAGGCCGGCAGCTTCGGCGCCCGCCGCGTGCTGCTCGGCTACCGCCCCGAGAACAACGAAGGCGCCCTCTTCGCCGGCGAGCTGGCCACCACCGAGGGCTATGGCGAGAACCGCGCCGCCCGCCACGGCAGCCTGCTGATGCGGGCCGCCGGCGAGGGCGAGCTGGAGTGGTTTGCCCTCGGCGGGCTCTACGCCAGCCGCTACGACTCGGCCGGCCTCGTGCGCGCCACCGACGTCGAGCAAGGCCACATCGACCTCTACGGCACCGCCGACCCCCGCCAGGGCGGCGACGGCGCCCGCGGCTTCGTCGGCCTCGGCCTGCGCGGCGAAGACGGCCCCTACCGCTACGAGGCGCTGGTCTTCGCCATCGATCGCAACATGACGGTGCGCAGCAACTTCACCGGTTTCCTTACCGACGACCGCCGGGCCGGCGAGTCGCCCCACGACCAGCGCGGCGACCTGCTCGTGCAGCGCTTCGACGCCGAGACCTTCGGCCTGCGCACCCAGGCCCACCGCACGCTGGAAGGCGAGCGCACCGAAGGCACGCTGGCCGCCGGCCTCTACGGCCGCATGGACGCTGTGGAGGCCAGCAGCCTGCGCCTGCGCGACCGCGACGGCGCCCCCTACCGCACCGAGCTCGACTACCACCTCGATCAGGTCGACATCGCCCCCTGGATCGACGGCGAGTGGAAGCCGGTCCCCCGCCTGCGCCTGCGGGCCGGCCTGCGCGCCGAGAGCCTCAGCTACGCCCTGCTCGACCGCTGCGCCGCGAAGGACACCTGGTTCCCCGGCGCCGAGACCGACGACGTCAACTGCCCCGACGAGGACCGCTACGGCACCCGCGCCCGGGCCAGCCGACGCGGCGCCCAGGGCCTCGGCTTCGCCCCCCGGGCCAGCGCCGAGCTGCAGCTCGCCCCCGAGCTGTCGCTGGCCACCGCCTACGGCCACGGCATCCGCTCCTTGGAGGCCACCGCCCTCTCCGAAGGCGAAGAGGCCCCCTTCGCCCGCGTGCGCGCCGAAGAGCTCGGCCTCATCTGGCGCCACGCCGAGGGCCAGGTGCCCGCGCTGGTGCGGGTGGTGGGCTTTGGCACCGCCGTCGACAAAGACCTCGTCTTCGACGAAGAGCAAGGCCGCAACCTCGTCGCCGGCGAGACCGAGCGCTGGGGCGGCCTGCTCGACACCGCCCTGTGGGTGGACAATTTCAACGCCCGCGGCTCGGCCACCTACACCTACGCCGTCTTCGGCGACGAGCTGCCGCCCTCCTACGCCTACTACAACAGCGACCGGCAGGCGGGGATGCTGGTGCCCTATGTGCCGCCCTGGGTGCTGCGCCTCGACGCCACCCACCACTGGCGGCCCGGCGGCGGCCAGACCGAGCTCTCCCACGGCATCGGCGGCTCCTACGTGAGCCCGCGCCCCCTGCCCCAGTCCGAGCGCAGCGAGGCCCTGCTCACCGTCGACCTCGGCACCCAGGTGCGCCGCGGCCCCATCGAGCTGGGCCTCGACCTCACCAACCTGCTCAACCGCGACACGGCGCTGGCCGAGTACAATTTCGCCTCGTACTTCCCCGAGGAGTCTCAGGCCGCCTTCCCCACGCGGGTGCCCACCCGCCACATCAGCCCCGGCCCGCCCCGCGCCCTCACGCTGAGCCTGACCCTGCGCCCCGACGCGGTGGAGGCGCCATGATCTTCGCCCTGCTCCTTGGCTGCGTCAGCGTCACCGGCGGCGAGCGCATCACCTTCACGGCCGAGGCCGTCTCCCTCGCCGAGGCCGACGGCTCCCTCACCTTCGACACCACCTCCGGCTGGACCGTCACGCTGACCCAGGCCACCGCCACGGTCGGCCCGGCCTACCTCTGGAGCGGCGAGCCCCTGGTCAGCCTCTCGCCGGCCAAGGCCACCGATCACGACGACTTCGACTACGGCTACCTGCGCGGCGAGGTGGTGGAGCAAGGCGTGCTCGACCTGCTGCAGCCCGAGCCCGTCGAACTGGGCGCCGCCGACGGCATCGCCGGCGAGGTCAACAGCGCCGAGCTCTGGCTGGCCCCGCCCACCGCCGGCAACCGGGCCGCGGCCGGCGGCGCCAGCTTTGTGATCGCCGGCGAGGCCGCCCAGGATGGCGTGGTGGTGCCCTTCTCCGGGGCCTTGTCGATCACCGAGGATCTGTTCACCGACGACCCCAGCCAGACCGCCGCCCTGGCGATGCGGGTGCGCGGCATCCCGCTCACCGCCGACCTCGCCGAGGGCGGCCACCTCCTCATCGGCCTCGATCCCCGCACCTGGGTGGATCGGGTCAACTTCGCCGAGCTCGACGAGGGCGGCGTCTTCACCCCCAACACCAGTCCCTGGGACCTCTGGTACGCGGCGCTCAAGCAGTCCGGCGCCAACGGCCCCTACGCCCTGTCCTACACACAGCCCTGATCACGGAGCCCCCATGCGCCTCTTCGCCCTCCTCCCCCTCCTCGTCGCCTGCAACAAGGGCGCCGAGGGCACCGTCGCCCTGTCCGCCTGGGGCGAAGACGCCGCCTTTGAGGGCTTTCCCAACGAGGAGCTCTCCTTCGCCGATGGCTGGACCCTCTCCTTCGACGCCGTGGTGGCCAACCTCACCGACATCGAGCTGGCAGACCCCGACACCGAGGAGGTCGTCGCCGGTGACGACGGCAACTACCTCGTCGACCTCGCCCAGGCCGTCGATCCCGCCGCCATCACCACGCTGTCGGCCCCCGAGGGCCGCTACCGCCTGAGCTATGCCGTGGTGCCCCCCACCGCCGGCGCCACCAACGTCAACGGCGCCCCCGCCGAGGCCGTCGACGCCATGGTGGCCAATGGCTACCGCCTCTATGTGAAGGGCACCGCCAGCAAGGACGGCGCCGACGTCACCTTCACCTGGGGCTTTCCCGAGGCCTACACCTACCGCTTCTGCGAAAACGGCGCCGACGGCACCGACGGCGTGGCCCTGGTCGCCGACGAGGAGCTCGAGGCCGAGCTGACCCTGCACATGGACCACATCTGGTGGGACCAGCTCGGCGTCGAAGAGGCCAGCCTGCGCTTCGCCCCGATGGCCGCCTGGGCCGGCGACGACAACGACGTCACCCTCGACGAGCTGGCCGCCGCGAGCGTGCCCGATCTCCGCGACCCCGACGGCAACCCCATCACCGATGAGACCGGCCAGAACCTCTTCTACGACGACGCTGGGCTCGGCATCACCAACCTGCGCGACTTCGTGCTCTTCAGCAGCATCGAGATGGCCCACATGAATGGCATCGGCGAGTGTGAGCCGGTCGATCGCTGATCCCTTGCATCTGGCAGCGCCCCGGTGTACCGTTCGGCCAGTGGCGCCGGGGCCCTCGGTGAACCCGCCCACCCAAACCGGACACCCATCCCGAGGGCCCCGCGCCCCTTCCTTCCGCTCCAGCGACCCGCCCAGGCCCACGTTATGAGGCCGGCCCTCGCAGGAGCTTGTTTCCGATGAGCCGCTATACGCCCGCCGAGATTGAGCCCAAGTGGCAGCAGCACTGGGCGGAACACAACACCTTCGCCGCCGTCGAAGACCCGCAGAAGCCCAAGTACTACACGCTCTGCATGTTCCCCTACCCCTCGGGCGCCGGCCTTCACGTCGGCCACCCCGAGAGCTACACGGCCATCGACATCGTCGCCCGCTACAAGCGCATGAAGGGCTTCGCGGTGCTGAACCCCATCGGCTGGGACAGCTTTGGCCTGCCCGCCGAGCGCGCCGCCGTGCGCGAGCATCGGCACCCCCGCGAGATCACCCGCGAGTACATCGCCAATTTCAAGGCCCAGCTCCTGCGATTGGGCTTCTCCTTTGACTGGGGCCGCGAGATCAGCACCTGCGAGGTGGACTACTACCGCTGGACCCAGTGGATCTTCTTGAAGCTGCACGAGCAGGGCCTCGCCTACCTCGCCGAGGTGCCGGTGAACTGGTGCCCGGCCCAGGGCACCGTGCTGGCCAACGAAGAGGTGCAAGACGGCAAGTACGTCGAGACCGGCGATCCGGTGGAGCGGCGCATGATGAAGCAGTGGATGCTGCGCATCACCGCCTACGCCGAGCGTCTGCTCACCGACCTCGACGGCCTGGACTGGCCGGAGGGCGTGCTGGAGATGCAGCGCCAGTGGATCGGCCGCTCGGAGGGCGCCGAGGTGCGCTTTGACGTGGTCGGCGGCGAGGGTTCGTTCATCGTCTACACCACCCGCCCCGACACGCTCTATGGCGCCACCTACTGCGTGCTGGCCCCCGAGCACGCGCTGGTCGACGCCATCACCACGCCCGCCCAGCGCGAGGCGGTCACCGCCTATGTCACCGCCGCCCGCAACCGCTCTGACATGGATCGGCAGCTCAACGCCGAGAAAGAGAAGACCGGTGTGTTCACCGGCGCCTTCGCCACCAACCCCGTGACCGGCCAGCCCGTGCCCATCTGGGTGGCCGACTATGTGCTCGGCACCTATGGCACCGGCGCCATCATGGCCGTGCCCGCCCACGACGAGCGCGACCACGCCTTCGCCCTCCGCTTCGGCCTGCCGATCGTGCAGGTGGTGAGCGGCCCGGCCGACTTCGACGTGCAGGCGGCGGCCTGGACCGGCGACGGCAAGGCCATGAACAGCGGCCCCTACGATGGCCTCGACACGCCCACCTTCAAGACCCGCATCACCGATGCGCTCCAGGCGCGCGGCCAGGGCACCCGCAAGGTCAACTACAAGCTGCGCGACTGGCTCTTCAGCCGCCAGCGCTACTGGGGCGAGCCCTTCCCGGTGGTTCACGGCGCCGACGGCCGCGTGGTGACCCTCCCCGCCGAGGCCCTGCCCGTCTCGCTCCCCCACCTCGACGACTTCCGGCCCACCCCCGATGGCCGCCCGCCCCTCGGCCGGGCCGGCGACTGGGTGGAGACGACCGTGGACGGTGCGCCGGTGAGCCGCGAGCTCAACACGATGCCCCAGTGGGCCGGCTCCTGCTGGTACTACCTGCGCTACATGGACGCCCACAACACGACCATGCCCTTCGACCCCGAGAAGGAGCGCTACTGGGGCCCCGTCGATCTGTACATCGGCGGCGTGGAGCACGCCGTGCTGCACCTGCTCTACGCGCGCTTCTGGCACAAGGTCATGTACGATGTGGGCCTCGTCCACACCAAGGAGCCCTTCCAGCGTCTGTTCAACCAGGGCATGATCCTGGCCTACAGCTACAAGGACGAGCAGGGCAAGTACTACCACCCCTCCGAGGTCGAGCAGCGCGAGGGCGTCTGGTACGTCAAGGGCACCGACACAGCCGTCTCCACCCAGGTGGAGAAGATGAGCAAGTCGAAGAAGAACGTGGTCGATCCCATGGAGATCGTCGACCAGTACGGGGCCGACACCCTGCGCATCTACGAGATGTTCATGGGGCCCCTGGAGCAGGTGAAGCCCTGGCAGACCAGCGGCTGCGAGGGCATCTTCCGCTTCCTCTCGCGGGCCTGGCGACTGTTCATCAACGAGGAGACCGGCGAGCTGCGCCCCTTCGGCGCCACCCAGCCCGATGCCCGCCGCGCCCTGCACAACGCCATCAAGGAGAGCAGCGAGGGGATTGAGGCGCTCAAGTTCAACACCCCCGTCTCCAAGATGATGGAGTTTGTGAACGCCTGTAAGAACGAGACCCCGAGCCGCGAAGACGCCGAGCGCTTCTTGCTCATCCTCTCGCCCTACGCCGCGCACATGGCCGAAGAGCTGTGGCAGCGCTTTGGCCACGGCGAGTCGATCTTGAAGGCGCGCTGGCCGGACTACGACCCGAACGCCCTCGTCGCCGACACGGTGGAGATCGCCGTGCAGGTGGGCGGCAAGCTGCGGGGCACCCTGTCGATGCCCCGCGAGGCCGACGCCCCCAGCCTCCTCGCCGCCGCCAAGGCCCACCCCAAAGTGGCGCCGCTGATCGAGGGCAAGGTGATGGTGAAGGAGATCGTGGTGCCCGGCCGCCTCGTCAACCTCGTGGTGCGCTGAGCCTCAGCAGCCGGTGTCGACCGAGCCCTCCTCCTCGGCCGGCGCCTCTTCGGCCGGGGCGCCGGCCGGGTCGACCACGGTGAAGATGTCGTGCACCAGCACCGCATCGCCGTCGGCCAGCTCGATGAGCAGGTCGACCGGCCCAAGCGGCGCCGCCGCGCCCACCGCCAGCGACAGGGTCAGTTCGTCTGTCCGCGGCGCGCTGTCCTGCACCGAGACCTCGCCCAGAAAGGTGAGCGCCTCGATCTCGTTGTAGTCGATGTGCGGCGTAGCGAGGAGGCCCGTCAGCAGCACCTCGCCCGGCGCCCCCTCTGCCACCGACAGGGCCCACTTGGCGTCGACGCTGGGCTCCTCTTCGGTGGGCGTCTCTTCGTCTTCGGTGGGGGTGGGGTCGTCGGCGCCGGCCTCGTCCTCGTCGCGGCCGTCGCCGCCGCCCCGGCCGTCGTCGCCGGTGTCGAGGCCGCACTTGCCCATGTCGTAGATGACACAGCCAGGCAGCAGGGAGAGGGAGAGGGCGAGCAAGAGAGAACGGGACATCGGGGGCTCCTCCAAGGACACAGGACGGTCACCGGCTCCAACCCCGCCCGGGCCTCCCGCTGTCACCGCGCTCGGGTAGAATCTCGCTCCCCGCCCGGAGCCGCCCGATGATCCGCCGCAGCCTGCCCCTGCTCCTCCTCCTCGCCTGCGCCGGCGCGGGCTCCGACAAGGCCGACGAGGGCGGCCTCGGCTTGGGAGAGGCCGAAGACAAAGACGGCGACGGCTTCTTCGGCGACGAGGACTGCAACGAGGGCGACCCCGGCACCCACAGCGGCGCCGCCGAGCTCTGCGACGGGGTCGACAACAACTGCGACGGCACGGTCGACGAGGGCGTGCTGGTCGTCTGGTTCGCCGACGCCGACGAGGACGGCTTTGGCGACCCCGCCCGCACCGCGTCCTCCTGCGCCGCGCCCGAGGGCTACGTCACCAACGACACCGACTGCGACGACGCCGAGCCCCGCGCCTACCCCGGCGCGATGGACCTCTGCGACGGCATCGACAATGACTGCGACGAGGAGATCGACGAGGGCGAGGCCATCCCCTGGTACGCCGACGCCGACGGTGACGGCTACGGCGACCCGGCCACCGCGGTGTCGGCCTGCACCCCGCCCGAGGGCCACGTCGCCGACGCCACCGACTGCGACGACAGCCACGCCAACGCCGCCCCCGGCCTGGAGGAGGTCTGCGACGAGCTGGACAATGACTGCGACGGCGACGTGGACGAAGGGGTGACCCTCACCTGGTACGAAGACCGCGACGG
The DNA here is from genome assembly GCA_040376505.1 of Alphaproteobacteria bacterium. GTDB lineage: Bacteria > Myxococcota_A > UBA796 > UBA796 > UBA2385 > JBEIQK01. Next base: position 14,113 of record JBEIQK010000008.1, read on the forward strand.
AGACAGTTGGGGCGCCATCGATCGTACCGTTTACGCCTGCGCCACCCCCGAGGGCTACGCCGGGCTCGGCGGCGACTGTGACGACGCCTCGGACCGCTACTACCCGGGCGCGCCGGAGTCCGACTGCACCGACCCCAATGACTACAATTGCGACGGCAGCGTGGCCTACGCCGATGACGACCTGGACGGCTACGCCGCCTGCGCCGAGTGCGACGACCGCGACCCCAGCCGCAACCCCGCCGCCGCCGAGGTCTGCAACACGATCGACGACGACTGCGACGGCCTCACCGACGACGCCGACCCCAGCGTCGACCTCACCACCGGCGCCACCTACTACGAAGACGCCGACTCCGACCTCTTTGGCGACCCGGCCGCCGGGGCCCTCGCCTGCGCCCAACCCATCGGCTTTGTGTCGGATGACACCGACTGCGACGACAGCGACAGCGCCATCCGCCCCACCGCCAGCGAGGTCTGCAACAGCCTCGACGACGACTGCGACGGCGATGTGGACGACGCCGACAGCAGCCTCGACCCGAGCAGCGGCAGCCCCTACTACACCGACGCCGACTGCGACAGCTTTGGCGATCCGTCCACCGGCCGCTGGAGCTGCCTGTCGCCGGCCGGCCGGGTGTCCAATGACAGCGACTGCGACGACACCAGCGCCGCCATCAGCCCCATCGACCCCGAGCGCTGCAACAGCCTCGACGACGACTGCGACGGCCTCACCGACGACGCCGACCCCAGCCTCGATCTGAGCACCGCCACCACCTGGTACGCCGACGGCGACGCCGACAACTACGGCCTCTCGGGCATCACCGCCCGCACCTGCCTGCAGCCCAGCGGCTACGCCAGCGCCGGCGGCGACTGCAACGACGCCACCGCCGCCGCCAACCCGGGCGCCACCGAGGTCTGCGACCTCCTCGACAATGACTGCGATCTGTCCACCGACGAGGGCTTCGACGCCGACGGCGACGCCATCGTCGACTGCCTGGAGATCAACCACACCGTCACCCTCATCGTCGCTGTCGACGATGGCTGGACCGGCTACGCCGACGGCAGCTACTTCGGCGCCGCCGGCGGCTGGAATGTGGCCACCACCTGGACCTTCTCGATGAATTCCGGCGACCATGTGCTGGCGCTCTACGGCGCCGACAGCGGCGCTGCGATCGCCGGCTTCCTGGCGGCGGTTTATGTCGACGGGGTTCTGTACTCGGTCACCGGCGACGGCAAGTGGAAGGTGTCGAGCAGCGGCCCCAGCGGCTGGACCACCGCCAGCTACAATGACAGCGCCTGGGGCACCGGCCAGGCCTGCACCAGCAGCCAGGTCAGCGCCTTCTGGGGCAGCGCGCCCAGCACCCTGCGCGGCCTGGGCGCCTCGTGGATCTGGCACCAGAGCTGCACCAGCCTGGGCAGCAGCTACTACCGAATGAACCTGACCCTGCCCTGAGGTCTGTGATGAATTTCCCCATCCGCGCCCACACCCTGCTCCTCTGCGTGGGCGGCTCGCGGGCCTATGGATTGCACACCGAGCGCTCCGACGTCGACGTCAAGGGCGTGGCCGTGCCCCCCGCCCCAGTGCTCTTTGGCTTTCTGCATCGCTTTGAGCAGGCCGAGGGCCCCGCCGCCGTCGACCCCTTCGCCGACACCCTCAACGAAGAAGAGCGCGCCGCCGTGGCCCGCGAGAAGCTCGAAGGCGTGATCTACGAGCTGCGCAAATTCATGTCGCTGGCCGCCGACAACAACCCCAACATCCTCGACGTGCTCTTTTGCCGCGACGCCGAGGTGCGCCACATCACGCCGGTGGGCGAGCGTTTGCGCGAGGCGGCGCCGCGCTTCTTGTCGATGGCCGCCCGCCACACCTTCTCGGGCTACGCCCTGTCGCAGCTCAAGCGCATCGAGACCCACCGCCGCTGGCTGATCGATCCGCCCACCGTGGAGCCCGCGCGGGCCGACTTTGGTCTGCCGCCGCGCACCCTCATCCCCAGCGATCAGCTCGCCGCCGCCCAGGACGCCATCCGCAAGAAGGTCGACAGTTGGGAGCTGGACTTTGGCGAGATGCCCGACGCCAGCAAGCTCTATGTGCGTGAACAGATCGAGAACATGCTGGTGGAGCGCCACATCTACAGCGAGAGCCGCTTCGCCGCCGCCGCCCGCTCCATCGGCTACGAAGAGAACTTCATCGATCTGCTCGACCGCGAGCGCCGCTACAAGGCCGCCCGCAACAACTGGGATCAGTTCCACACCTGGCAGCGCAGCCGAAACCCGGCCCGCGCCGCCCTCGAAGCCCAGCACGGCTACGACACCAAACACGCCATGCACCTGCTGCGCCTGCTGCGCATGGGCCGCGAGATCCTGGAGACCGGCACCGTTCACGTCTGGCGCGGCGACCGCGACCGCGACGAGCTGCTCGCCGTGCGCGCCGGCGCCCTGCCCTACGATCAGCTCATCGAGCAGGCCCGCGCCGACGAGGCCCGCCTCACCGCGCTCTACGCCGCCAAGAACAGCCCGCTGCCCCGCGTCGCCGACCGCGAGGGCCTGAACACCCTGTGCATCGAGCTCATCGAGGCCGCCCTCGCTAGCGCGTGAGGCTGACCGCCGCGTCGATCCGCGGCACGCCGCTCTGCTGAAAGAGGGTCATGTAGCTGCTCCGCAGCTCGTCGATCTTGCTGCTCACCGCCGGGTCGCGCCAGGTCACCACCATCACCCAGGCCCGGCTCGGCGCTGGCTCGGCGCCGCGGCTGGGGGCCAGCCACTGCTCCACCGGCATGACCACAAAGCCGCCCGGCAACAGGGGCGCGGCCGTGGTCTCGGCGAAGGTGTGGAAGTCGGCCTCGGTGAGCTGCTTGCGGGGGCAGGTGGCCGGGTCGATGTCGTCGACGAGCAGGCAGGACGGATCGGGGACGGTGCCCCCAAAGTGCAGCTCGGTGCGCACGAATCCGGGTTCTGCAGCCTGGGCGAGGGAGAGGAGGAGGGTCCACATGCGCGCCAGGATAACCAGCCGGCATGACTCCGACCGGCCTTGGCGTGCTCCAGGTTGAGCCCACCGATCACTGCAACCTCACCTGCCGCATGTGCGCCCCGCACCACGAGGGCTGGCCCACGGTGCATGGCATCCCCAAGGGCTTCCTCGATCCTGCGCTGTGGGCGCGCATCGTCGAGGGCTTTGTCGCCGACGACCTGCGCTTCGACCACATCATCTTTCAGTGGCTGGGCGATCCAAGCCTGCACCCCCGCCTGGGCGAGGTGGTCGGCCTCGCCGCCCGCCGGCTCGCCGGCCGGGTGGGCTACCTGCGCATCGACACCAACGGCATCCTCCTCACGCCGCCCCGCATCGACGCCCTCCTCGACGGCCTGCCCGAGGAGGGCCCGCCCCTGCTCGTGGTCTTCACCATCGACGCCCACCGCCCCGAGACCTACCAGCAGGTCAAGGGCCAGGACGCCCTCCTGCGCGTGCGCCGCCATGTCCGGCACCTCCTGCGCGCCCGTCGCCGCCGCCGGGCCACCGTCAACGTGGCCGTTCAGTTCGTGGTGCAGCCCGGCAACACAGCCGAGGTCGCGGACTTCGTCGCCTACTGGCGCGACGCCTTCGCCTGCCAGGGCGACCCCACCCGCTTCGCCGACGAGGTGCAGCTCAAGCGCCTCTCGGTCGGCGGCGGCAGCGCCGGCCAGGCGGAGGCCGACGCGGCCTACGAGGCCGCCACGGCGGGCTTGCAGACGGGGCCGCTGGGCCGCGGCGCGCGCCTGCTCCTTTGGGAGCAGCGCCCCTGGCAGGCCGACGACGGGCACACCGGCGCCCGCACCGCCTGCCCCGGCCTGTGGTACACGCCGGTGATCCGCCACGACGGCGTGCTGCTGCTCTGCTGCGCCGATCTGCACAGTGAGATGGCCCTCGGCAGCTTGCACGAGCAGGGATTCCTCTCGCTGTGGCAGGGGCGGGCCGCCACCCAGCGCCGCCTGGAGCACCTCGCCGGGCGCTTCACCGGGGCCTGCGCGGCCTGCGGGGGCATCAACTGGTACAGCCTGGGCGAGGGGGCGGGCCCGGCGGCCGAGGCGCGGGGGCGGGAATTGGGCTTGTCGCCCGGCTGATGGCTCCCCCGGGGCCCGGGTGGGCCCAGAAGACCCAGCGGGGAGACCTCTGCACGGGTGGACAGACCGCGATGGGGGCATCCAGGAGGTGCGCCACGCCGATCAGTCCGCCGTGCAGGCCGCCAGGAGGGTGCGAGGCTGCCCGCGCTCGGGGAGGGCGGCTGGCAGGCGAGCCAGCTCCTCCAGGGTCGGCAGCGCACGGCTCGGGGCCGGCAGCGACTCCCGGCCGGTGGGGTCCTCGGCCCAGATCCAGCAGCTCCGCTCGCCCGGTTGGGCCTGGGGCCCGCCCTGGCCCTCGCGGGCGGTGCGCAGGAAGATGGCGCCCTGAACGGTGGCCTCGGCGCGGATCAGCTCGGGGCCGATCCAGTCGTTGATGGCGTTGATGACGGTGCCCTCGCCGGTGAGCGGCCCGCTCGCCACCACCGCCCGCACCGCCTCGGCGATCGGCCAGACCCCCTCAGGGGGCCGCGGCGCCAGCCAGACCCAGCGCCCGCTCACCCAATTCCACCGCGCGCGCAGCAGCGCGGACTCGGTGGTGGGCCAGTCCCCCTGGAGCTGACCGTCGAAGGGCCCCATCCGATCCGCGGCGCGCCCCCAGTCCGGCTCCCGCCAGCCCCAGACGAAGACGGCGCCGTAGCTGACGCAGCCGACACAAAGCAGGCCACCCAACACGGTCGAGGCGCGGGCGAGCAGCCCCACCGGCGCCACGGCGATCGCCGTGATGAGGGGCAGGAGGGCCAGGTAGTGGCGGTCGTGCGGATCGGAAAAGCCGGTCAGTCCATAGAGCCCCAGCCCAAAGCCCAGCACCAGCAGCCAGACCCCCGGCCGCCGCAGGCCCAGCGGCAGCAGGAGGAGGCCCACCGTCCAGGCCCAGGCCAACGGCGCAAAGAGGAAGGTGCTGCGCAGCCAGGGCAGGAAGGAGAGCCGCCAGATCAGCCCCTCCATCCCCCGGGGCAGCGGCTGGCGGGCCTCCACCTGGGCGAGGACCTCAACGAGGGTGTCGACGCTGTGGGCATACCAGCGCCCGGCGACGAGCAGCGTCACCAGCAGCACGATCGCCAGATCCCGCAGGGGCCGCAGGTCGCGCCGCCCCAAGCTGAACAGACAGAGCGCCAGCGCCACCGCGAGCCCGCCGAGCCGCATGCCGGGCAGCCAGCCGATGGCATGGCCCCACCGAAAGGCCGCCAGGGCCCAGATCGCCAGGCCCACGAGCCCCAGGGCGACGAGGCCGCGGCCCCAGCGGGGCACCCGAATCGCCCCCACCGCCCGCGCCCCCAACCACAGCAGCCCGGGCGCCGCGAAGAGCATCATCGTCTGCTTGGTGAGCAGGGCCGCGCCGAGCGCCAACCCCGACGCCATCGCGCGAAACACCGAGGGCCGCCGCGCCGAGGGCAGCAGCCCCAGGGCCAACGCCACCGCGCCGGCGAGCGGCAGATCCAGCATGCCCTCGGCCCGCTGGGCCCAGATCAAGGGTGAACAGAGCACCAGGGCGGCGGCGGCGATGCCCGCCAGCCAGCCCCAGGCCCGAGCCCCCAACAGCCCGGTGCCCAGACAGAGGGCGCCCGTAAAGATCGACTGGCTGGCCGGCCAGGCTGCCGTGGACAGACCCTGCTGGAGCTGCACCCAGACCGAGAGCCAGTAGGTGAAGGGCGGGTAGTAGCCGTTGTGAAAGAGCTCGCGCAGGTGCAGGAAGGAGGGCCGCTCGCGCTCGCGCATCGCCGACTGAACCGACTGCAAGGTGTGCAGTCCGCTGTCTTGAAAGCTGAGCGGCCAGTCGGACTGGGCCGACCAGGCGAGGTGGTCTGCGGTGGCGAGGCCGGCGATCAGCAGCAGGGCGAAGAGGCCGAGGCCACCGGCGAGCCGCCGACCCTGGCGCGGTCGCAGCGCCGCCGCACCCGCAGTTGGGCGCTGGGTGGCGTGCGGAGAGGGCAGCGACGACATGGGTGCAGGGTATCATGGCGAAGTACGCGTGCCTTCGCCGCCGCCCACCGCCTCCCGGCGCGCCGACCGAGGCCGGGGTGAAGGCCTGGGGCGCTCTTTGGGGCGGAGGAGCACTCGCTGCCCGGCTCCGTCAGGGCACCACCACCACCCGCTCGTCGATCAACCGATCGCCGCTGAGCAGGTCAGCGCCGCTGTCTTCGTCGCGCACCCACAGGTTTCCATAGGCCAGCAGGTAGGTGCTGACGATCGACAGCCCCTCGTCCTTGGGGAAGTCACAGGCCACCGGCGTGCTGGTGAAGGTCTCATGGCAGGAGCCCTCGATCGAGATCCAACTCACGCCCTCGCCAGCAGCCTCGGCGTAGGCGGTGGCCGGCCCCTCGCCGGGCTGCGACATCGCCAGCACCGGCGTCTGGCGGGTGGCCCAGCCCTCCGGGGAGACCAGCCCCGTGGCGCTGCCGTCGAGGGGGGCCACCGCCGCCAGCCGCGGATCGGTCACTGGCGCGTCGAAGGCGGCGCGCTCGGCCGCGGTGCAGCCCTCGGCGGCGCAGGCGGCGTCGACCTTCTCTGGGTCGGGAGTGGGGCCCGAGAGCAGCCAGGCGGTCTGGGCGCCGTAGCTGTGGCCCAGCACCAGCACCCGATCGGTGTTGATGCGCCCGGCCAGCGGGTGATCCGAGGGCAGCGCCGCAAGATGATCGAGGCTGGCGAGCAGATCGGTCACCCGGGTCATGTCAAAGGAGAGCGGCACAGGCTCGACATTGTCGGTGAGCGTGTTTCCGGCGTGGTCGGGGGCGGCGGCGATCCAGCCATTGCGAACAAACTGCCGCAGCACGTCGCTGCCATTTCCGGCCCAGCCCTGGTAGCCATGGGAGTAGAGCACCAGCGGAAACCCGCAGCCCTCGGGGGCGGCGAGCGCGGCGCCATGCAGGCTCTCGGGGTCGCTCATGAAGTCGAGGTAGCGGGTGGGCTCGCCGCTCTCGTCGTCGGTGGGGTACCAGATGTGCAGGTCGAGGTCGCGGGCCTCTGTCCACGGCGGCGTGTAGGAGACCGTCTCCAGGGCGTGGCCGGCCAGGGCGTCGTCGAGGTCGACGTCGGGGGCGGTCGCGGCCGGGCAGTCTTCGGGGGACTGGGCCTTGGGAGCAGCCGACCTCTCTTCGGCGCAGGCGATCAGGAGCAGGAGCAGGCAGCGGCGCATCGGCGAGCCTCCAGGCCGTAGCCTGCCACAGGTCGTGGCCGCCGTGGGACGCGCGCAGGGTGACGGCCGGCCGGCCGCTCTGTAAAGTGGGGGCGCCGCACCCGAACCCGGAGCCCCACCGTGCCGATCTCCAGCAAGACCCTCTCCAAAACGAGCCTGTCCGCCGACACCACGCGGGAGAGCATCCGGGTGGCGCCCTCCACGCCCTTCCTGCTGGGGCCAGGCATTTACCGCCTCAACACCCCCGGCGGCAGCGCCCAGGACACGGGCTTTGGCCTCATCTGCGTCGACAGCGAGCTGGTGAATGGCCAGCCGTTGGTGCGCGAGACCTGGCTGCTCCACCAGCCGCTGGGCAGCCGCTTCGCCATCCAGCCGATCCCCGTCTTCACAGCGGCCTTCGCCGACTACGGCGCCCTGCGCACCGAGCTCGGCCCGGCGCTGATCCGCAGCGCCCGCTGGCTGCTCGATCCGGCCCGCCTCGCGATCACCGAGGAATTTCCCACGCCGCCGATTGTGGGCAACCCAAATGGCCAGCTCATCGAGGGCTCCTGGGAGATCCTCCACCGGCCGGTGGTCGGCAGCGCCACGGGCGAGCGCCGGGTGGGCCTCGCCTATGTGCCGCCGGCCACGCCCGCCGCGGTGACCGCCACCGCCAGCAACAGCTTCTGCGACAACCTCGATCGGGTCGAAGCCTGGGCCCGGCTCGGGTCGGGGCCGGTGCTCACCGGCGCGGGCACAGGAGAGCTGGTCTTCAGCCACCAGGTGCGCTTCCGCTCCGTCTCCGATCTGCGCGCCGCCTACCCCCCCGGCGTCACGATCCGCGAGGCCCTCTGGCGCTACCGCTACACCTACCGCTAAGGGTCGCCAGACTGGCCCAGTCCCGATGGGGGTGGGGGAGTCGCTCTGCTTTGGATGGATGGGTCACACGTCCAGCGTCCACCTCACCGAACCACGCGGTGAGGGCGGCTGTCTTGACATCCGAAGAGACCGATGTTGGCGCCCACACCGTTCACGATGGCGCAGACTGAGAGGGTTCATGGTGCTTCTCCTCCTCCTGGCATGTGGATCGCTGCGCGAAGATCGCTGCGGCACGGGCATGGACTTCTCCTCCGCCTTCTATGGCGACACGGAGTTTCATGCGGGCGGCGACTGGGAGGGAGACGCCGAGATCGACATCTTCCTCGATGTCATCGACGGCACGGGGGAGGGCTCTGTCCAGTCCTACGGCCCGCTCACCTTTCAGGGCAAGGCAATACCAGCGTACCGGAGCCTGGACGCTGAGATTCAAGCATCCCTCATCGACCAGTCGATCAACGAAGACGGCACCCTGGGCAACCCCTACAGCATCGCATGCAGTTGGGCCCACCTGCTCAGCGCCTCGCGCGAGGGCTGAGCTAGCGCGGCTCGCGGTCCCAGACCGGGCTTGGCCAGTCGACCGGGTGGGCGGAGACATAGCCGAGCACCTGTCGGGCGCGGGTGCCGTCGAGCACGCCGGAGTAGTGAAAGCGCCGGCGGTTCATGCCGTAGCGAAAGTCATGCCCCGTGACGAGGCGCCGCCAGCGGTAGAGCGGGGTCATCCACACGCCGGGCACGGGGATGGACAGTCGCCCCCAACTGGCGATGCAGGCGGTGAGGGGCAGGGTGTCGGCGCCGGGGATGTTGAACACACCCTGGGCCTCGCTGTGAATCGCCCGCTGCAGCGCGGCCACGGCGTCATCCTGGGTGAGGAGGTTGAGCATCGGGTCGTAGCCGGCCGGCCGCAGACAGACCGGGCTGCCCAGGTAGTCGAAGAGCTGCGAGCCGGTGCCCGGGCCGAGGATCTCCGCCATGCGCAGCACGACGATCTGCAAGGGAGACAGACCCATGCGCACACAGGCCGTCACGTCGGCCTCCACCCGGTCGCGCACATACTGGGGCGCCGTGCCCGCCATGTTGAGAGGGTGGTCTTCGCCGATCAGCACGGGCAGGTCGCGCTGCACCTGGTAGACGGCCGCGTCGCTGCGCAGGACGAGGCGGCGGATGGTGGGGTGGCGCTCCGACAGCTCGATGATCGAGCGCACGCTCTCTACGCTCTGGGCGTGGGCCCGCTCGCCTTCTTCGCCAGGGGGGGTCAGGTGACCGAGGTGAACCACCACGTCGATGGCCATGTCGCGGGCCGGGCCAAAGAGCAGCTCATGGGCCCGCCGCGCGCTGGCGAGGTCGACGCCGACGATGCGCAGGCGGTCGGAGGCCATCAGCGGGCTGCGCTCGACCTTGCCGCGCACCACCGCGAGCACCCGGTCGACGCGGCTGTCGCCCAGCAGGGTGCGCACGAGGCGCTCGCCGGTGGGGCTGTCGGCGCCAGAGACGAGCACGCTGCGCATCAGAGGAAGACCCCCTTGCGGGCGGCGAGGCCAGCGGTGATCAGCGCGGCGACGGCCTCCTGGACGCGGGCGGCCACCCCGGCCACCACGGCCGGGTCATCGGCATCGCTGGGCCGCAGCTCTTCGTCGACGCGGATCGGTGGCCCATAGTGGATGTGGTAGCGCACCGGCAGCGGAATCGGCGTGGCCGGCACGTTGACCCGCTCAATGCCAAAGAGGGCGCCCAGGCGCTTGCTGCTGAAGAGCTCGGGGTACTGCTCTTCGGCGCCGATGACTGCCACCGGCACGATCGGCGCCCGGTGGCGGATCGCCAGCTCGGCGTGGCCCACCCGAAAGTGCTGGAGCTGGTAGCGCTTCGACCAGCCCTTGGTGATGCCCGGCACGCCTTCGGGGAAGATCAGCAGCAGGTTGCCGCTCTCCAGCAGGGCCCTGGCGTTGCCCCGCGAGCCGCCCACCATGCCGGTTCTGGCGAAGAGGGTGCCCACCCAGGGCAGGCTCGGCACGAAGTGGTCGGCGATCGGGCGGGCCACCCGCGGCGGGTCGGTCTGGCGCAGCACGTCGGCCCAGATCATCATGCCGTCGATCGGCAGGTTGCCCGAGTGGTTGGCGGCGAGCACCGCCGGGCCGACGCTGGGGATGTGGTGGGCGCCACAGCTGCGCACCCGAAAGTAGCGCTGGTAGAGGGGCGAGACGAGGGCCTCGCCGAAGGCCACAAAGTCGGGGTGCATGCCGAAGAGATCGTAGCCATGCCCCGCGTCGTGGTAGTGCAGCGCGGCGAGCCGCTCCCGCTCGGCCTCGGGCAGGCCCATCCGAGCCAGGGCGCGGGCCAGGGCCGGCGGGAAGGCCATCAGTCGACCGGCAGCAGGAGCTGAAAGCAGGTCCAGCCCGACGGATGGTCGGCGACCCGAATGCTGCCCCGGTGGGCGATGGCGACGGCCCGGCAAAAGGAGAGGCCGAGGCCGCGGTTGGCCCGCTGGGCGTCGGGGCGCTCTACGCGGATGTGCTTGTCGAAGATGCGCTCGCGCAGCGGCGCCGGCACCCCGGGCCCTTGGTCGAGCACCTCCAGGGCCACCGAGCTGTCGACCCGGTGGGCGCACAGGCGCACCACCGAGTTGGGGGGCGCGTAGCGCAGGGCGTTCTCGAGCAGGTTGGCCAGGGCCCGCGCCAGCAGCGAGCGGTCGGCGGCGAGGTGGACCGCCTCGACCTCCACCTGAATGTGGATCGCCGCCTCGGCGGCGCGGGTGTTCATCGAGGCGGCGAGATCCCGCAGCAGGCCAACCGCGTCGATCTCGACGAGGCGGGGCAGCAGGCCGCCATCCTCGTTGAGCTCCACGTCGAGGGTGTCGGTGATCATGCGCTGCATGGTGTCGGCCGCCACCAGGGCCTCGCGAATGAGCTGCCCCACCTGCTCGGGCTCGCGCAGGAGCGCCTCCTGGGCGGCCTCCATGCCCAGTATCATCGCCATCAGGGGCGAGCGAAGGTCGTGGGCCAGCATCTCCATCAGGTGCTTGCGCTGGCGCTCGGCGCGCAGCAGGGCGCCCATCTGATCGCGCACTACGCCCTGGAACTGCAGCACCTCGATCTGGAGCTTGCGCACCGCCAGCACCGTGCGCACGCGCAGGGCCAGCTCGGTGGGCGAGACGGGCTTGCAGAGGAAGTCGTCGGCGCCGGCCTGGGCGGCGCGCTCCTGGGTGCCCATGTCGCCGAGCGCCGTGAGGAAGATCAGCGCCACCTGCTTCCAGGCCGGCAAGGAGCGCAGGCGGATGGCCAGCTCGAAGCCGCCGATGCCCGGCATCATCACGTCGACCATCAGCAGCTCAAAGGGCTGCCGGTTGCACTGATCGAGGGCCTCTTCGCCCGATGCCGCGAGGGTGACATGGTAGCCACGGCTGCTCAGCACATAGTGCAGCAGGTCGCGCACGTCCTCATCGTCATCGACGACGAGGATACGCGCGAGGGGAGGGGCATCACCGTGGGTCACCGGGGCTCCGCGAAGCAAGGCCGCCGTTGTATCACAGGCTGGCGCCGGCTACCGAAGCCAGAGGTACACGTTGTCGATGCCGAAGCTCTCATCGGTTGGGTCCTGATCCAGCGTCGATCCCGCCAGGAGGCTGATCGAAGACGCGCTGTGCGCGCCCATCTGGCTGACCGCCCACTCCGAGTCAAAGGAGCCGAGGTAGCCGCGGTTCCAGCCGCAGACCTCCATATAGGCCGTGCTGTGGTTGTTCTGGTTCTGCGCCCACACCGTCGAGCCATCGACTTGCACGTAGGCCAATTCGCCATCCCAGCTGTCGAGGGCGGCGTAGTAGAGCTGCACCCAACTCTGGCTGTGGCTGATGCCGTAGGTGCTCACATTGATGGAGACGCTGGTGCCTGCGGTGTTTCCGTAGCCGCCGAGCAGGGTGCTCCACAGGCCGCAGTTGTACCGGGCGCTGGTGCTCCACGAGGGATGGGGGGCGCTCTCGAAATTGTCAAAGAAGATCAGCGTCCAGCCGCCTCCGTCGGTGGTCATGTCGCAGTAGGCCGAGGTCGCGGCGCCGCTGAAGTCTACGTAGTAGTAGCCGCTCCCCGAAGACGAGCCGCTGGAGAGGATCTCCAAGCAACTCTCGGCGTCGCAGGCCGCCCCGCTGCCCAGGATCCCCTCGTCGGCCGCGGCGTCGCAGTCGTCGTCCAGGCTGTTGCAGCGCTCCGATGCGCCGGGGTGGATGAGGCTGTCACCATTGTTACAATCGCTGGCGTTGCTGGTGTAGCCGCTCGGCACTGTACAGGCGTAGCGGGCGCTGCCCGCGCCATAGCCGTCGCCGTCGCTGTCGACGTACCAGCCGGTGCCGGTGCTGGCGTCGAGACTGCTGTCGGCGTCATCGATCTGGGTGTCACAGTCGTTGTCGAGGCTGTCGCAGATCTCCAGGGCCGCCGGGTTGATGGCCGCCACGCCGTCGTTGCAGTCGCTGGCCCGGCTGACGTAGCCGCTGGGCTGCAGACAGGCCTTGGCCGAGCTGCTCGCGAGCCCGTAGCTGTCGCTGTCGGCGTCGCGGTACCAGGTGGCGGCGGTGCTGGCGTCGAGGCTGCTGTCGGCGTCGTCGATCTGGCTGTCGCAGTCGTTGTCGACCCGATCGCAGACCTCGCTGGCGGTGGGCTTGATGGCCGCGGCGCTGTCGTTGCAGTCGCTGGCGTTGGCGACGTAGCCGCTCGGCTGCACGCAGGCGCGCAGGGTGGCCCCGGGGTCGCCGAAGCTGTCGCCGTCGCCGTCGCGGTACCACAGGCTGCCGGTGCTGAGGTCGACGCCGCCGTCGGCGTCGTCGGTGGCGCCGTCACAGTCGTTGTCGACGCCGTCGCAGATCTCGGTGGCGAGCGGGTTGATGGCGCCCACCCCGTCGTCGCAGTCGGTGTTGTCGTCGACAAAGCCGGCCGGCTCTTCACAGGCGGCCAGCGACACGCCCGGGGCGCCGAAGGTGTCGAGGTCGGCGTCCTGGTAGAAGGTGTCGCCGGTGGTCAGGTCCACGCTGCTGTCGTCGTCGTCGATGAAGGTGTCGCAGTCGTCGTCGATCTCGTTGCAGACCTCGAGGCCGGCGGGGCTGACGTGGGCGTCGGTGTCGTCGCAGTCGGTCTGGTCGCCGGTGTAGCCATAGGGCGCGTCGCAGGCGGTGATGGTGCTGAGGCGGTCGCCATAGGCGTCGCTGTCGCTGTCGGCGTACCAGACCGAGCCGGTGCTCAGATCGACGTCGGGGTCGGCGTCGTCGGTGAGCACGTCGCAGTCGTCGTCGATGTCGTTGCAGATCTCGGGCGCCCCGGGGAAGACGAGCGGGTCGCCGTCGTTGCACTCCACGCAGGCGGCGAAGCCGTCGAGGTCGTTGTCGGCGTAGCCCACGCTGCCGTCGCAGTTGTAGTCTTCGGGGTCGGTGCAGTCGCTCTCGTCGGCGTAGGGGTGGTACAGGGCGCTCTCGTCGTTGCAGTCGCCGGGCTCGGGCGCGTAGCCAAGGGGCTGGGCGCAGGCGAGGGTGGTGGAGTCGGCCACGCCCCACTCGTCGCCGTCGCGGTCTTCGTACCAGGTGAGGCCCACGCCCTCGTCCACCGCGCCGTCGCAGTTGTTGTCGAGCTCATCGCAGATCTCGGGGTGGCCCGGCCAGACCTCGGCGGTGTTGTCGTTGCAGTCGCGGTTGTCTTCGACGTAGCCCGAGGGCGCAAGGCAGGCCTCGACCGGCCGCTCGGGGTCGCCCCAGGTGTCGCCGTCGGCGTCGGCGTAAAAGACGGTGCGCTCGTCTTCATCGATGTCGCCGTCGCAGTTGTTGTCGAGGCCGTCGCAGGCGTCGTAGGCGCCCGGGTAGACGCTCTCTTCGCCGTCGTCGCAGTCGGTGTCGTTGGTGACGAAGCCCTCCGGCCCCGAGCAGGAGTCCACCGCGGTGCCGGCGTCGCCGAAGCCGTCGCCGTCGTCGTCGGCGTACCAGGCGGCGGTGACGCCCTCGTCGACGGTGCCATCGCAGTTGTTGTCCACGCCGTCGCAGATCTCGGCGGCCCCGCCGTGGATGCCCGGGTCGGCATCGTTGCAGTCGCCATCCTCGGCGAAGAATCCGTCGTTGTCGGCGTCGGTGACGCCCACACCCGCGCCCGTCGCCTCGCCGGACTTGTCGTCAAGCGCGCCGCTGCAGGCGAGGCTCAGCAGGAGGAGGAGGGGGCTGGCGCGGGACATGGGGTGGCTCCGGGGTTGACAAAATCCTACACGAGGCGGGCCCAGCCAGCGCGGCGTCTTCGTTACAGTCGCGAAGAGATCGGCGCCGTGCCTGCCCCCGCGCCGCTCGCCCGAGGTGTGGCATGGCTCCCCCCGGCTTCTCCTGCCCCCGCTGCGGCCGAACCCGGGTCGCCGGGCCCACCTGCGTGTACTGCGGCGTGATCTTCGACAAGGCCCAGCCCCGCGTGCTCCCCGCCCCGGTAGAGGCGCCGCAGCCGCGCTCGGGAGGCGGCGGGCTGCTCTTCCTCTTTGGGCTCACCGCCGTCGCCGCCGTGGGCTGGTCGAGCTGGAAGGCCCAGCAGCCCGCCCCCGTCGAGGCCCCGATTGCCGCCGCCCCGGCGCCGACTCTCGCGCGCCCGACGGGCCGCTCGGGCGAAGAGAGCATGCCCCACCCCGACGCCGCGGCCCGGGCGCTGACCCTGCCCACCCGCAGCGGCGAGCTGTCAGCCCTGCTGCCGCCTGGCTACGCCCTGCACCCGCGCAGCCGCAAGCTCAAGGTGAGCGACGCCGGCGCCGAGACCGTCACCCTGATCGAAGCCCGCAGCCGCGGCCCCCAGGAAGAGCCGCGCCTGCTCTCGCTTGGCCACGCCGAGAGCCTCGATCCCACCGACGTCAACCGCCAGGCCTACCTGGAGCTGCACCTGCGCGCCGCCGTGGCCGACATCGACGGCGTGGTGATGCGTCAGGAGCGGGCCCGCATGGGCGAGCGCTTCGGCCTGATCGCGCGGGTGCGCGGCGCCGACAAGAGCGGCGAGGCCATCTTCGCCAGCGTGCAGGTCGCCCCGGTGGGCTACGGCGAGCTGGCCATCCTGGTGGTGGCCGGCCGCGACGAGGCGGCCTGGGAGGGGGTGGCGGCCCGCAACTTCTTCGCCTCCCTCGACCACCGCTCGGCCGAGGGCACCGTAGCCCTCACCCCGGAGGGGGGCGCGCCGCCGACAGAAGCTGCGCCGGTGGCCCCGACCGCGATCGACGTTCCCACCTGCCCCCAGGATCCGCTGGCCGCCGAGGCCAACGAGCAGCGCCTTCGCGAGCTGCCGCGCCTGGTCGCCGCCACCCGGGGCTGCCTGACCCTGGTGGAGGTTTGGGCCTCCTGGTGCCCCACCTGCCGGGCGGTGGCCCCCGAGGTCGACCGCATCGCCCGCACCTACCAGAGCCGCGGCCTGCGCGTGCTCTCCGTCCCCACCGATGACGATCGGCTCGCGCTGATCAGCGCCCTGCGCCCGCGCCCGCCGGCGGGCGATGTGCTGCTCTTCGCAGCGCCGGCCAAGGGAGAGTTGGGGGCGGCCATCTCCGGGGTCGGCGGCACCTATGGCGATGCCATCCCCTACTTCCTGCTCCTCGACCGCGACGGCCGCGCCATCGAGCAGTGGACGGGCGCCGAAGGCCTCGACGGCCTCGACGAGCGGCTGCAGGCGCGGCTGTAGCGCAGCTTCCTCCTGTCTTCGAGAGCGGTCCTTCAACGAGGCGCCGCGCTGGACCGAGGTGCCCAAGCCCATCCAGACCCCGATCAGGGAGTCCGCCAGGGCCACCCTTCACAGCTTCCGACAGGATGTTCAGCTCAACGAGCTCTACCGCGGGCGCATCGAGGCCGAGCGGATGGAGCGCTGCGTCCAGCTCGCCCTGGAGGAGGCCCGGGCCGAGGCCGAGCACGAGCGCGCCGAAAAGGAGTACGCGCTCGCCCGACGGGCCGCCTACCAGGCGCCTTGGTTGGGCTGGCTGACCCACGGCTCGGCGGGGGGCAGGGCGGCGCCGCGCTGGAGCAGCTCGATGGAGATGCCGTCGGGGCTGCGCACAAAGGCCATCCGGCCATCGCGCGGCGGCCGCAGGATGGCCACCCCGCCGTCGGCGAGGCGCTGGCAGGCGGCGTAGATGTCGTCGGTCTCGTAGGCGAGGTGGCCGAAATTGCGGCCCTCGCTGTAGGGCTCGGCCTGGTCCCAGTTGTGGGTGAGCTCCACCTCGGCGGCGTCGCCGGGGGCGCCGGTGGAGAGGAAGACCAGGGTGAAGCGGCCGGCCGGCATGTCGCGGCGGCGCTGCTCCACCACGCCGAGCAGGGCGAAGAACGCGAGGGCGGCATCGAGATCGTAGACGCGGATCATGGCGTGAAGGAAGCGCATCGGAGGGGCTCCGAGGGTGGGAGGAGACTGGACAGGCTTTCAGGCACCTGCTAACCCATCCGCGGCTGGCAGCCGGTCTGGACCCCTCCATGGAACCCCACTCCCTCGTCGCCCTCCTCGTGGAGGTCGTCGTGGCCTGCCGCGCCCTCGCCCAGCAGGAGTCCGCCCTCGCCCAGCGCTGGCAGGCCGAGCTGGCCCCGGCCCTCGCCGCCC